>DATMLG010000369.1:0-3022 GCA_035570675.1 Verrucomicrobiia bacterium
TGCAAATGGCGTCAAAGCCCAGCCGCCCGTAAAAATCCACCACCTCCGGCACCGCCAGCTTGCCGTCCGAATAATTCGTGTGAATGTGGAAATCGCACAGTAACATTTTCGCGGGCGCGGAGACGGCCGGCATGTGGGAAATCTTCGCCGGCGGCGCGAAAAGTTTGACCTGCTTGCGCGTGGGATCGGCGGCTTCGCACTCGGAGATGACCAGTTCCGCCAGGCGCAACGCCGCGTCCGGCCGGCTCATGCGCGCCAGATTACGCCGCCATTCCTGCCACAGCCGGGCCTTGTGCGCGAACGCGTCCTTTACCAGGTCCGGCACTTCCCGGTTGCGTTCGGCGACGGCCCCGATGTCGTGTTCCGTAATGAGCCGCGCGTTGCCGTCCTCCTGTCCGGGAATGACCTGGTTGACAATCATCGGACATTTCGCGGCAATCGCCTCCTGCACAATCGCCCCGCCCGCCTTGCCAATGATAAGATGGCTCGTCAGCATCAACTGTGGCATCTGGTTCGTCCAACCAAAGATGCGGACACGGCCGGCGTGCTCGCGCGTGCGCTCGGTGAGCGATGCCTTCAATTCCGGGTCACGGCCAACCGTGATCGTGAGCTGCGTGTCTGGAATCTCCAGCAACCGTTCGATGACCTTGCCCGCCTTCTTCTTGCCCGAGTTGATGACATACAAAATCCGGCGCGGCTCGCCCGAGGCCGGCACGTTGACGGGAACTGCCGGCGCTTCGGTGAAAAGATGGCTCACCGGGAAACCGAGCGTTTTGATTTTTGCCTCGGGCACGCCGGCATTTCTCAGCACGTCGGCGGTGGCATCATCGGGCACGCAATAAAGATCGCTCGGAGCGCGGAACCACGCGGAGTTCACAGTGATCGAATCCGTCACCACCGTGATGAACCGAAACGGTCGCTCGGAATGATCGCGGTAAAGTTCCTGAATCACCGAGGCATACACTGGATAAACTGAAACAATGCAGTCCGGCTGCGTTTCGTGGACGATGTCGCCGAGGGCATTCTTCAGACGGCTGAAACCCGCACCGCTGCCGGGAAGTTTCGAGCTGTCCAGCAATGAATAAATTCCACCCCAGAATTTTGGGGCGTACTGGACGATGCCCTGATAGGCATTCTTCGCCAGCGTGTTGAACGCCCCGTAGCTGCTCTCGAAGAGGTCGAGCATCTCCACCTTGACGTCCTCCGACGCCAGCTCAAGCGCGTCCCGCAAATTGCGCGCCGCCGCGTTGTGACCCTCCCCAAATCCCGCCGTAAGTATCAGCACTTTTTTCATGCGGTTTCTTATTAAGGTCGGCGTTCCATGTTACAGGCAGGTGTCGAACAGGTCAAAAGTTATCCACATTTTATTCACATACCATCCACCAACGCCGTGTCATGTGGCAAGTTGTTGATTATAAGTTAATTCTGGCATTGGAGTGGTTGTCGTACCCCATTATTCGCCACCTTCCATGTGGCAATACATCGATTGCAGCGCAATCTTTCCCGGCCCCGTGAAACGGTTCCAGCAAAGCTGTCCCGCGCTTGCGAACAACCCTGTCGATAACTTTTGCAACATCGTTTGCATCGTCACTGTCCGCTCCTTGTAAATCCATCCGCCCGGTTCGATGTCTATCGCCTCACCCGACGCCAGCGTCACCTCGAACACGTTCCCAAACCCGTGCAGCCATAGAATTCCCTCCTGGGACGGGCACGAAAATGTGTCGATGAAAAATCCCGTCCCGCCCAGCAAAATATTCGCCGCGCCCCGCACCCGCGTGAAGCTGTACTCCACGTTGTTCGTCGCCGCGAGCCATTGATGCTCCCGCACGTCCACCCCGGCGCCCGGATGCAGATGCAATGCGAACACATGCCCCGCGCCGTCGCGGCTGAACGCGATCCGCCCCGGCCCGCGCGCGCCCGTCAGCAGGAACGGCATTCCCGCCAGCATCCTTTGAATGCGCCCTTCAACGGATGCAACTCCACCTGCACCGCCGGGTCCTTCCACAGCAAAATGTGATGCTCGAAATACACGCCCGTGGATTCCAGCTCGAGGTGCAGCGCCGGCACCAGTTCGCCTTCGATGTGATAAGTGACTCCGCCAAACTTTTCGTTTTGCGCGGTCGTCGGTAGCAATGCGGGAACGGCCATAATTTTTGTTGGGTTAATTAGGTTAAACAGCTTGTTATGTTTTTTAATTTTACATCCCTCCGGATTTGAACCCTGCCTCTCCATCCCGTCAAGAATCAAACCGAACCAGGCGACTGCCTTTCAACTTTGGACATTGGACTTGGGATCTTGGACTGACAACTCCCCCATCCCGGCCGCCGTCTCCGGATTTCGTTGTCTTATGATAAAACTCGCCGAACTAGGAACCGGCCAGATCCATGCGCTTTTGGAGGGATTCCATGCTTGCTTCCAAGCTCCTCTTGAGTTGAAGCAATTCTGAGTCGAGCTTTTGCAGTTGTGCCGTCAGCTCTCCTGCGCCGTTCTCCTCGGATGCTGACGATATTTCCCTCTTGAGCGTTTCGATCCTCCGATCCAAGTCAGCGAGCTTATCCGCTGCATTCATGAGCCTTATTTAAGGATGTTTGGCCCCGGATGCAATCAGAATGTCGGCTCCCGCCATCTGCCTTCCCGCACGTGGCCCAGGTAATTCACGCTCCAAACTCGCGCTTGGTGTTAATTTTTCCTCGATCAATACGCGGGAAATCAACCACTTACGTCGAATTTCCCGCTTGGAGGGCATTGCTTCGTCAATGCCCTGACTTCTTCACCTTTCCGCTTAACTCTCAACCATCAACTTTTCTGGAAGCGGCCCCAAGCGGCCCCAAGCGGCCCACCCCCGCCGGTTGTGCTCCTGCAAACCACCACCACAATCCGCCGCCCCGATTTTTCGCTCCGTTTTTGCGTGGAGAAAAAAATTTGCGCTTATTTACTTGAAGCAAGTATATGAAAAGAACATTAAAAATTCTCCGGCATGCCAGCGCTAAAGTCAGCGTTTCTTACGCGCTTCGAGCTCGCC
>DATMLG010000370.1:0-3358 GCA_035570675.1 Verrucomicrobiia bacterium
CCTCAGCTTTGTCGAAGCCGACGCATCCGTGCAGCCGCTCCTCCGCAATCTCCTCGGCCGCACGCTGATTGCTCCCGATCTGGACGCCGCCGTCGCTGCCCGGCGCGACCATGGTGTCGCGTTCGATTTTGTCACGCTCTCCGGCGACATGCTCAGCAGCCACGGCGTTTTCACCGGCGGTTACGCCAACGGCTCCGGCAAGACTCCCGGCTCCATTCTTGGCCGCAAAAATCAGATTGCCGAATTGTCGTCCCAGCTCGGCTCGGCCCAGGCGCAGGTCGAGGAACTCAGCCGCCGCAAGGGCGCGTTGTTGAGCGAGCAAACCGGTTTGCAGGCCGGCCTCCAGCAGGCGCAGACGGAATTGCGCGAACGCGAGGTCGCCATCGCCACTCATCAGGGCGAACTCAACGCCCTCCAAAACTCTCAGCGGCTTCTGCATCAGAAAATCGACACCGTCGTTTACGAAATTCAAAGCCTCGCGGCCCAGGAGCAGGAGGGCTTGCAGAAACGCGCCGCGCTCGCCGCCCAGGCCGCCGAACTCGAGACCCGCGAACTCGACCTGCAACAACAGGCCGCGGAAATCAGCGCCGCGCTCGAGGAATCACGCCGCAACCGCGATCTCGCCGCCGCCGCGTTGACCGAGACCCGCGTTGCCTCCGCCTCCGAGGAACAAATTTGCGCCTCCTTCCGCCAGCAGCGCGAGTCCGTCGAAGAACGCCTCCGCGAACTCGCCCAGCTCGTCCAGCAGCGCCGTGCGGAAATCCCCGCCTTCCTCGAACGCAAGGCCCGCGCCGAATCAGAAATCCAGGATTCCCGCCGCCAGATCGAGTCCCTCCGGCACGAACGCGAACAGGTCAACGCCCAGGCCGCCGAGCTCCTCGGCCGCAAAAATGCCCAGGAAGCGGATGTCACGGCGCGCGAGGAAGATTTGCGCGAACAACGCCGCTCTCTCGCCGAGCGCCAGCAACAGCGCGGCGCGCTCGAAGTGGATCTCGCCCAGAAAAACATGGGCGTCCAAAATCTCCGCGATCAAATCCGCCAGAAATATCACCTGAACCTCGACGACATCCGCAGCGAATGCATCACCATCACCTTCGCCGACGAAGGTCCCGCCCGCGTCCAGACGCTTACCCCCGAGGAAATGGCCTCCAGCGGCGCGGCTACGGATTGGGACGCGGTTGGTGCCCAGGTCACCGCCCTCCAGACGCGCATTGACGAAATGGGCCCCGTCAACCTCGTCGCCATCGAGGAATACGAGGAAACCGAGCAGCGGCACACCTTCCTTTCCACGCAGCACGACGACCTCGTCAAGGCCAAGTCGCAGTTGCTCGAGGTCATCAACCGCATCAATCTTCAGACGCGCCAGATGTTTACCGAGACCTTCGAGAAAATTCGCGACAACTTCCGCGCCATGTTCACCGAGGTCTTCGGCGGCGGCAAGGCCGACCTCCTGCTCGTCGGCGACGGCGACGCGCTCGAAAGCGGCATCGACATCGTCGCCCGCCCGCCTGGCAAGCAGTTGCAGACCATCTCGCTCCTGTCTGGCGGTGAACAGACCATGACCGCGGTCGCGCTCCTGTTCTCCATCTACCAGGTCAAGCCCAGCCCCTTCTGTGTCCTCGACGAGTTGGACGCCCCGCTCGACGAATCCAACATCAACCGTTTCGTCCGCGTCCTCCAGCGCTTCCTCGCCCACTCCCAGTTCATCGTCATCACCCACAACAAACGCACCATCGGCATGGCCGATGTGCTCTACGGCGTGACCATGGAGGAGCGCGGCATCAGCAAGATCGTCAGCGTCAAGTTTCACAAATCCGACGTGCCTGACCACGGCCATTCCCCGCTTGTCCCGCCCGCCAACGGCAGCCAGATCGAAACCGAGGAAGACGCGCCCCACAAGCGCGACGAGACGCTCGACATCGTGATGGCGAAATAATGGTGGCGCCAGCACCGGCGGCTTGCCGGCCGCGGCAGGTCAAGCCTCGCTGCTTTGTTTGGGCAGCGAGAAGTAAAACGTCGCCCCGCCGTCCACCACGCCTTCCGCCCAGGTCCGGCCTCCGTGGCGCTGAATAATGCGCTGGACATTTGCCAGGCCGATGCCGGTGCCCTCGAATTCGTCCCGGCTGTGCAGGCGCTGGAAGACACCGAACAATTTATGGGCATACTCGGGATCGAAACCCGCGCCGTTGTCCCGGATGAATATCACCGTCTCGCCTTCGCCGCCGGGGGCGCAGGCTATCTCGATTCTGGGCTCGGCACGCGTGCCGGTGAATTTAATGGCGTTGGAGATCAGGTTGACCAGCACCATGCGCAACAGGGCGCGGTCGGCGCTCACCTCCGGCAACGGTTGAATCTTCCAGGCAATGTTGCGCTCCTTGGTCTCCTCCTCAAAATCGGCCGCCACCTCCGCCACCAGCTGGTCGAGATTGACTTTCGTCTTTTTCAGTTCGGCCCGTCCTAGACGCGAGAAGTCCAGCAGGTCATCAATCAATTGTCCCATTCGCCTCGCCGCCTCGGAGATCTTCGCCAGCAGGCCAAGATTGTTTTTTGAAAGCGACGGCCCGGCATCCTTTTGCAGCGTGTCCACGAAACCCAGCACATGGCGCACCGGCGCGCGCAAATCGTGGGAAACCGAATAACTGAAGGCCTCCAGTTCCTCGTTCGCCGCCTGCAACTGCGCCGTGCGGTCGGTGACGCGTTGCTCCAGATCCGCGTTCAACTGGCGGATCTTCGCCTCCGCCGCCTTGCGCTCGCTGACGTTGCGCGCCACTTTCGACGTGCCGATGATCTTGCCGCCGGCATCCCGGATCGGGGAGGCCGTCACCGAAATGTCAATCAAAAGCCCGGCCTTGGTCTGGCGCACCGTCTCAAATTGCTCCACCCTCTCGCCCCGCTTGATCATTGCCAGAAAGTGGTTCTCCTCCTCGCGCCGGTCCTCGGGAACCACCCGCATGATCGAAGTGCCCACGATCTCGCCCGACGCGTAGCCAAACAACCTCTCCGCACCCCGGTTCCAACTGGTGATGATGCCGTTCAGGTCCTTGCCGATGATCGCCTCATCCGAGGACTCGACGATGGCCGCCAGCAGCAACAAGGATGCTTCCGCCTGTTTGCGCACCGTTATTTCCTTTTGCAGTTGCGCGTTCGCGGTCTCCGAAGCGTGGGCGAGTTCATGCTGGCGCACGGAGCCGAGAACCAGCGCCTCGTTCAACGCGAGCATTGTTTGATGAAACTTCGCGGTTTCCGTCACTTGAATGATCGTTCCCACGGGGTGCTCATTCCGTATGACCGGCCACATCGTGTAGGCCCAGAAGACATGGTTCGGTTCGGAACGTTCCCGTTCCATGTGGCTCTCCGG
>DATMLG010000371.1:0-4982 GCA_035570675.1 Verrucomicrobiia bacterium
GCCCGGTGATGTTCTTCACAATAAAGATGTCGTTTGGGCTGCCGGCGGAAACGATGGTGTTTTTCTCACGGTCGTATGGGCGGGTGGCGGCATCATCGTTCACATGGACGAGGTAACCGTCGGCGGTGGGCTCACCATATACCACCCGGAGATAGAGAGGGCGGATGGCGGTGATGACGAGGGCGCCGGGGCCGATTTTATTGTCCGAGTCAATCTTGAGGAGGTGGCCGTCGGAACGCATCAGCCAGAGAACAGGATTGAAGAGTTTGTGCTGGCTGGTGAAGTCCAACTGATCAGGAGATTGCACGCGTTGCAAGGCGGCGTTTTCGATGGTCAGGTCAAGCGCGGGCAGCGGATTGACGTGGGGATTAAGCAAGCCGTTGCGCAATTCCTCGAGGTGGCTTTGTTTTTGGGGAATGATGATGACGAGCAGGACCAGCGCGGCCACCAAGCCGAGCAGGACGATCACAAGGACGATCTTCTCGTAATTTTTCTTTAAAAAATCCATGTAAATTCCCGATTACCTTCCGGGTTTGGGCTTGACGACCTCGACCAGCAACGTGATGCGAAGCTTGTTTTCGCTCAAAAATTTCACCGGACGCCCGTTTGGCGGCGGTGGCGTGGGGGTAGTCGACCTCTGGGGGGGGGAAGCGCCGGGATACCCGGAATACGCTGGATTATACATGTACGGGTTGCCATGTCCAGCCCCATATGGCGTTCCCCCGGGTGAGCCGTAATAACCAGGACCGGGCGCCGCAGCGGCCATGGGGCCGGCAGCCTGGGCAGGCTCCACCACAATAGATTTAACAACCAGGCCGTAAGGCGACGCGGCAAAGTTGCCCAGGACGGAGGCAAGTTCGCCGCTAAAGCATTCGAAGGTGACTTCGTAAGGGGTCATCTCGGCCAGGGGAGTGGACACGGTGCGTTGGTCCGGCGGGAGATAATCGGGGCCGTTCGTGTCGTCATCGGAAATCACCTCACGGCGGACGGATTCGAGGGCATTGATTTTGGCATCGAAGAGTATGTGGCAAATGACTTTGATTTCGGCCAGCCTGGCGGCAAGTTGGGGAAGGGTCGTACGGGGAATGGCGAGCATGCTTTTCTGGGCCAGAAAGGTGAAATAGTAGCTGGGGGGAAGGGAGACGCCATCCTGGCGGGCTTCGCGCTGCAATTGCGCCACGGAGCTGTCAAGCTCGGAGGGAAAATTGTTGAGGTTGCCCGGTTGCTCGACCGGTTTAAAGTAAGGGCGGGTGGAATCGATCCAGGCGTGCAAGGCGGCCTGCTGGTCCTGGGCGGCTTGAACGTTATCCACCGGGCCGCCTTTCTTGCCGGGATGGGGATTCTGCTGGTTCAACTCACGCAGCTTGTCGTAGTCAGCGGCGATCTGGTTGCCGGACTGGCCCTCGGCGGTGTACTCGCTGTAAAAATACCAGCCGCCCACACCGATGAGCCCCAAGGCCAGGATGCTGCCGATGAAGAAAAAAAGATTTCGCTTGATCCAGGCCATGTTACAACTTGAGGGGCCGTTTGAGTTTGAGGGTCACACCAAAAGTGAAGGTGCCGTTCGGATCCTGGTCGAAGCGATCCGGAACCTGGGGGTTCTCAAAGAACTTGCTGTCGTGAAGTTCATTGATGAATTCGTTGGCGATGTCACGGTTGGCCGAGGAGTTGGTGGCGGTCAGGTCCACTCCCCGGCAAAAAAGAAAAATGCTGGAGCCGCTGGCGGCGGCGGCGGTGGCGGGAGCCGGGCGACGATCCGGCGCGTCCCCCCCCGGCCCTGGATACTGGGGCGGCACATTACCTTGATACGGTGATTGTGAGTTCCCGGCAGCAGAAGCATCCGGATCGGTGATACAACGTTCGATCCAGAGACCGACGGGATAGTTGAGATCAGCGGATTTCCTGGCCTCAACCTGGACGAGAATGCGATGCAACTCGCTCAGGACGTCGGCCCAATAAAAACGGTTCTGAATCCAGCCGGCCACCAGCTCGGCATCGCCCCGCGTGGCGTCGCGCGCGGCCAGGTCCTTCTTGAAAAGCTGGGCGCGGGCCTGGAGCGGGTCGATCTGATGCCCAAGCTTGTCAAGTTCGTCCTGATAAGTCGCGCTGAGCTTCTGGTAAATGAAGCCGGCGGCAAAAACGATGAGGACGAGGCTGAAGGCGGAGGCCATGAGGTACGGCTTCTTCTGGTTGAACTGCACCCAGTTCAGAGTGCTTTCGGGCATGAGATTCAGTTCGACCGGGCAGTGGGCGAGGTTGCGCAGGCCCAGGCCGACGACTTCGCCGAGTGAATGGGCGACGCGGGCGAGCTCCTCAAGATTGATGGAAGGGTCAATCTGCACGCTGCGGAACGGGTTGAAATATTCGACGGGGACATTAAGTTTTTCGGCAAAAAACTGGGCCGTGTAGGGCATGAGCGAGGCGCCGCCGCAAAGAAAAAGCCGTTGCGGGGCGGAGCCGCCCTGCTGCCCGCGATAAAACTGCATCGTCTGGTTGACCTGGATGTGCAGGCGCGTCATGAACTGGCGCGCGATCTTGGAGATGGCGGCCTGATGGGCGTTCTCCGGTTCCTCGTACGCGCCGCCGAGGCTGACGAAACCCTCGTTGATTTTTTTCTGCTCGGCGTCGCTCCAGGACAGCTTGGATTCATTGGAAAAATCCTGGGTGATGGAATTGGCGCCAAGATTGATGCTGCGGGAATAGACCTTGCCCTTTTCAAAAAAGAGGAGGTTGCTCGTCTTCGCGCCGATGTCGAGCAACATGGTGCAATCCTCAAGATCGCCGTAATTATAACGGAAAGCGTTGCATAAGGCGGCGGGGGAAACATCGGCCAGTTGAAGCCGGAGCCCGGAGGATTCAGCAACGCGGAAAAGTCCCTCAACGATGTCCGTCTTGATGGCGACGAGCAGAACCTCGAGTTCACCGGTGGGCGCGGAACCGAGGATCTGATAGTCCCACACGACTTCGGCAAGCGGGAAGGGAACGTTCTGCTGCGCCTCGTACTGAATGATCTGTGTGACCTTCGACGTGTCCACCGGAGGAAGTTTGACGAACTTCGAGAAGACATGGAAACCGGGCGCGCAGACGTTGACGTCCTTGGAGCGGATGCCGCGCTCGGCGAGCAATTCCTGGAGCGCCTTCTGCATGACGCCTTCACGGGTTGTTTCCTGCGAACCCTCGGCGCCCAGAGATTTCAGGGCGTACTGCTTCAATCGCAGACCGCCGGCTTCATTGACCTCGAACTCGGCCAACTTGAGACTTCCCGCCCCGAAATCAACCGTCAAAAATGACTTGGCATTCAGCATTTAGTATCTCTGCCTTCCCAACGAACCCACGATGTACAACGACACTTGCACCGCTCATCGGGAAAGCATTTGTGGTGGTTACTGAAAATCCGCACAATGGTCAAACATAAAAAGCACTTTTCGGACACACGCGTGATGAACGCGCCAAACGCGTGATTTTCACCGCCTCCACAAGTTGCCCAACCCGCCCGCGGAACTGTCAAATTTTGCCGCGAACGTACTCAATGGTTGTCGCCAAACCTTCCTTCAAAGAAATCTTCGGCCCCCATCCCAGCAATTTTTTCGCGCGCGTGATGTCCGGCCGCCGCTGCCGAGGATCATCCTGCGGCAACGGTTTGAAGACAATTTTGCTGCGCGACGCGGTTTGCCGGATGATGGCGCGGGCAAACTCGAGCACGGTCAACTCATGGGGGTTGCCGATATTGACAGGCAGGACCGCCGAACTGTTCATTAATCGGTAAATACCGTCAATCAAATCAGACACGTAACAGAAGCTGCGGGTCTGTCCGCCGGCGCCGAAAACGGTGATGGGTTTGTTCGCAAGTGCCTGACTGACAAAAGCGGGGACGACGCGGCCGTCGTTCAGGCGCATGCGCGGCCCATAGGTGTTGAAGATGCGGACGATGCGCGTTTCCACGTTGTGCTCACGATGGTAGGCCATGGTGATGGCCTCCGCGAAGCGTTTGGATTCATCGTAACAACCGCGGGGGCCGATGGTATTGACATTGCCCCAGTAATCCTCGGTTTGTGGATGGACGAGCGGATCGCCGTAGATTTCCGAAGTGGAGGCGAGCAAAAAGCGGGCACCCTTGTTCCGGGCGAGGCCAAGGGCCTTGTGGGTGCCGAGGGAGCCTACCTTGAGGGTTTGGATGGGTATTTCCAAATAATCAATCGGGCTGGCGGGGGAGGCGAAATGCCAGACGAAATGCACGGGCACATCGAGGTAGATGAATTCAGTGACGTCCTGCCGGATGAATTTGAAGCGCGGATGGCCGGCGAGATGGGCAATGTTGTCAACCGAGCCCGTAATCAGATTATCGATGACGATGACTTTGTGGTCGCGCGCCAGCAGAAGGTCGGCGAGGTGTGAGCCGAGAAATCCAGCGCCACCGGTCACAACGGACGTGGGTTGGGCGGCGCTCAGGGTGCGTTTTTTTCGGGTGGACATAAGACTGCGGGAGCAAGAAACGGACAACACAGAAGAGCGGAGGGGGGCAAAGGAACCGTGCGTGAGCTTACTTGGCCCCCGCACCGATGAGCACGATGGGAATCGTCCGCCACATGATTTTCAAATCCAGCCACAATGACCAGTTGTCTATATATTCCAGATCGAGCCGCACCCAGTCGCCGAAATCGGAGACATTATTGCGGCCGCTGACCTGCCAGAGGCAGGTGAGGCCGGGTTTGACACTCAAACGGCGCCGGTGGGCAAAGTCATCAAACCGCCTGACTTCATCCACCGGCAGCGGGCGCGGGCCGACGAGGCTCATCTCGCCGCGCAAGACGTTATAGAACTGGGGAAATTCATCAATGCTGAATTTGCGGAGGATGCGTCCGACCGGGGTGATGCGGGGATCGTTCGTCATTTTGAAGACGGGGCCGGACATCTCATTCATGGCCGCGAGCTCGTGCTTGCGTTGTTCCGCATTGGTTTCCATGGTGCGGAACTTGAGAATG
>DATMLG010000372.1:0-4275 GCA_035570675.1 Verrucomicrobiia bacterium
CACCGTGCCAAGCAAGAACAGCACGACGCGCTCCGGCTTCCATGGTTTCTCAGACAGCATAGCACCAATCTTATATCACCCCCGCCATGAGTGACGATGGAAAAAGGACTGCCCATGTTTCGTGCCGCCAGTTCGCTTTACGCGTGGCCCCATTCCAGTTATGGTTGCGGCGTGCCGACCAACCATCCGCCAGCCCGCGCCGGCGTGAACCGTCTCGCCCGCGAGAAGTCGCCCTACCTGCTGCAACATCAGCACAACCCCGTGGACTGGCACGCCTGGAATCCCGAGGCCTTCGCCCGCGCCCGCGCCGAAAACAAGCCCATCTTCCTCAGCATCGGCTATTCCACCTGCCATTGGTGCCACGTCATGGAGCGCGAGTCCTTCGAGAGCGCGCCGCTCGCCGCCTATCTCAACGAACATTTCGTCAGCATCAAGGTGGACCGCGAGGAACGCCCGGACGTGGACAAGATTTACATGACCTTCGTCCAGTCCACCTCCGGCGGCGGCGGCTGGCCGTTGAATTGCTTCCTCACGCCCGACCTCAAGCCCTTTTACGGCGGCACGTATTTTCCGCCGGACAACCGCCACGGCCGGCCCGGTTTTCTCGAACTCCTTAAACACATCGTCCGCCTCTGGGAAACCCGCCATGCGGACATCCTCGATTCCGCGGCGCAGTTGCATGAAAAGTTGGTCGAAATCACGGCGAAGGAACCGTCTGCCGAACTCGCGCTCACGCCTGCCGTTCTCGACAATGCCGCCGCGCTTTTCAAGCAAACCTACGACCCGCGCAATGGCGGCTTCGGCAGCGCCCCGAAATTCCCGCAGCCCAGCCAGCCCGCATTTCTGCTCGCGCACGGCGTTGCCTCCGGCGATGTCGAGGCCGTTCGCATGGTTCTCCACACCTGCGAACGCATGGCCGCGGGCGGCATTTATGATCAGCTCGGCGGCGGCTTCGCCCGTTATTCCGTGGACGCCCAATGGCTCGTGCCGCATTTCGAAAAAATGCTCTATGACAACGCGCAGTTGGTGAATCTCTATCTCGATGCGTATCTCGTCAGCGGCGAGGCGCGCCACGCAGACACCGCCCGCGACATCATCCGCTACCTCCTGCGCGACATGACCCATCCCGAGGGCGGATTTTATTCCGCCGAAGACGCCGACAGCGAAGGCAAGGAGGGCAAATTCTACTGCTGGACATGGGCGGAATTGTCCAAGCTGCTCACGCCGGAGGAATTTAATGTTGCCGTCAGTTATTTCGGCGTGACCGAGCGCGGTAATTTTGTGGATCACAGCGATCCCGATCCGTTGCCGGGCCAAAACGTGCTGAGCATCGTCGAGCCCGCGCTCGACCTAGCGGACGCGCCGCTTTTCGAATCCGCGAAAGCTAAAATGTTCGCTGCCCGTGCCCAACGCGTCCGCCCGCATCTCGACGACAAGGTGCTCGCGTCGTGGAATGGCCTGATGCTCGGCGCGCTTGCCCGAGCTTACGCCGTGCTCGGCGATGAATCATTTCGCGCCGCTGCGGAAAAGAATCTCGCGTTTCTCCAAGGCAAACTTTGGGACGCCAAAACCGCCACGCTGTATCATCGCTGGCGCGACGGCGAACGCGACGCCGTGCAATTGCTGGATGCCTATGCCTTTCTCCTTTCCGGCGTGATTGAGCTTTACGAAGCCACGCTCGCTCCCGCGCACCTGGATTTCGCCGTCGCACTCGCCGATGCCATGCTCGCCCGGTTTTACGATCACGACGCGGGCGGGTTCTGGCAAAGCGCCCCGGACGCGACCGACCTCATTTTGCGCGTGAAGGAAGATTACGACGGCGCGGAACCTTCCGGCAATTCCGTGGCCGCGCTGGCGTTGCTCAAACTCGCCGCCATCACCGACCGCGCGAATTATCGCGAAGCGGCGGAACACACCCTGCGCCTGTTCGCCGAACGCCTGCAACGGCTCCCGCAGGCGGTTCCGTATATGTTGCTCGCTTTTGATTTTTCGCACGAAGAACCGAAGCGCGTTGTCATCGCCGGTGATCCCGCTGCCGCCGACACCCGCACCCTGCTCCAAGCCGCGCATTCGGTCTATCAACCGCGCAAAGTCGTGCTGGGAACCGCGGGCGCCGTCGAACCTTTCGCCAAAACCCTGCCCGCCAAAGATGGCGCCACCGTTTATCTCTGCACCGGCACCGCCTGCCAGCCGCCGACGAAGGACGCCGAAGAAGTGAAGAAGCTGTTGAAAGTTTAGTGGGTATTCGGTGGCTTGGGATTCAGCAAGATATCCCCGACGTCAATGCTCCCAACCATGTTTGGCGAAATGTCCTTCGGCAAATAATTCGGATATGAAACCGTGATGATATCGCCCTTTCCTTGAGGCCAATCACCTTCAGGTGGAGCATACGCCCAGTGAAAGTTACGAGTTGCCTTCATGTCAAAGTGGCCATTCGTATCTGTGTAGGTGGGGTGATGAGGTTTCTCGACGAGAAAGATTTCCGCACCTTGGATTGGCTCGCGCGTGTGCGCGTCAACAACTCTCCCCGTAACTTCACCTGATCGATCCGTCGTATGCGGAATAGGCAGGCAGCCCGTAAGCAAAGCGAGAACCGCAACGATGGGCATCAATCGCAAGGCGCGCGAAACAAACCTGAAACGAGTCACAACTCTGTTTAGCTGATTCATGATTTATTTGAGACGTTTAACATACCTGTGTTTTCTGGTGTCCTACCCATTTGCCGTAGCCGCGGACGCTAGTCCGCGCTGACTTATCTCAGCAAGAAATGCGCCGACTAACGTCGGCGGCTACACTATTTATGGGCCGTCGACTGCCGCCAACCCCTCCATGATTCGCGTCGCCACACTTTCAGCCGTTTCCTCCGGCGTGATGGCCAGCCAGTTTAGTTGCGTTTGACGGCGAAACCATGTCATCTGGCGCTTGGCAAACTGGCGCGTGCGGATTTTCACGAGTTCAATCGTTTCGGGCAGTTTCCGTTCGCCACGCAAATGTTCCACCACCTGCCGGTAACCGATGGCCTGCATCGCCGTCCGGTTTTCCGCCAGACCGCGCTTCAATAATTCCCGCACTTCCTCCACCAACCCGCGCCGGAACATTAAATCCACCCGCGCGTTGATGCGGGCATGTAAGTCCGCTGTTTCACGCGTGATGCCGATGAAAGTTGAGGGTTGAGGGTTGAGAGTTGAGGGGGAAGCAGCCCAATCGGCGCGTTGTGAAGAAAACGGCTTTCCAGTCAGGCGGATGACTTCCAGCGCCCGAATCACGCGTCGCGGATTCTGCCGGTCAATCTTTTCAAACGCCACCGGGTCGCGCTCTTCCAGTTCACGCAACAACTCCGCCATCGGCGCGGCCTTCAGTTCGGCGCGCAGTACGGCATCGGCAGGCGGCGCGTCGCCCAATCCCTCCAAAAACGCCTTGAAGTATAGCCCCGTGCCGCCGCACAAAATCGGCACTCGCCCGCACGTGTGAATCTCCCGCACCGCCTCCTGCGCCAATCGCGCAAACCGCGCCGCGTCGAACGTCTCGTCCAGCGCGGCCACGTCAATCAAATGATGCGGCACCCGCCGCCGCTCGTCCTGGCCCGGTTTGGCGGTACCGATGTCCAGCCCGCGATACACCTGCATCGAATCCACCGAGATGATTTCACCCCCCAACCGCTCCGCCAATGCCAGCGCCACCGCCGACTTCCCCGTCGCCGTCGCCCCCGCCAGACAAATTAACTTTGCCATGCTTTATCGAAATGTTTTCCGCTTTCTTAAACGCGTCGATTTCGCGCCGGGCGGGAAAGTGTGTTCGACGCGTATTTCAGTGGGGAGCGCGACCGTCCCGGTCGCCCCAGCCAGCGTCTCGCTGGGTGGTTCCGCATCCTGTTTCATGATTTCTACCGAACAATTCTACCCCCTCTTCTCCTGCGGTCGCCGCAACAACACAAACAGCAGCACCCCGCCCGCCACGATCCCGATGCTCAACAACTGCGCCGGCGTCGCCACCCCACCCAGGTAATGCACCGGGTAATCCCCGCGAAAATATTCCACAAACGACCGCAACACCGCATACCCCATCAAATAAACCGCAAACACCTGCCCGTCGAACTTCTTCCGCTTGAACAGCCACGCCAGGAAAACATAAAAACAAAAATTCAACACCGAATCATACACCTCCGTCGGATGCACCGGCATCCCGTGCGTCGGGTGGCCCAGCGGATACGAGTCCGAGTGCGCCGTCGGAAACGTGATCCCCCACGGCAATTCACACTCCCGCCCGTAACAACAC
>DATMLG010000373.1:0-4606 GCA_035570675.1 Verrucomicrobiia bacterium
GAGCGGCGGGGGCCGGGACGCAGACCTTTGTTCCTTCTGTTGAATCGCCAGATAGACCTCGTGAGCCAGCGGGGCGCAGGTCAGTCCGCCGGAAGCGCCGTGGACGACCATGATGACCACGGCGTAGCGGGGATTTTCCGCCGGACCGAACGAACCGAACCAGGTGATTTTCTTGGTTTGATCCTTCTCTCCCTTGTCGTTTTCGACTTCCGCCGTTCCGGTTTTGCCGGCGATATTGAATCCGGGTATGGCGGCTTCGCGGCCGGTGCCTTCAGGGCCTTCGACATCCATCTCCATGGCCTCATGCACGGCACGCAAGGTGCGCTGGCTGACGCCGAGGGTGTCGCGCACGCGGCCGGCGGGGAAAGTCTGGGATGGTTGATCGCCGCCATAGGGCGTGATGCTGGAGACCAGCCGGGGATAAAGAACCCTGCCGCCGTTGGCGACGGCGGAAATCAAAACGGCGACTTGGAGCGGCGTGACGGCGACCCGGTCCTGGCCGATGCAGAGATTGCAGGTGTTGCCCAGCCGCCACTTGCGCGAATAGGTGTCCTCCAGGTCGGGGAAATAGCCGCGGTCCTCCTGCCGGGGAACGATGCCGGTGCGTTCGCCCAGATGGAGACGGTTGCCCAGCGCGACGACCTTTTGCAGCATCCCGGATTTGAGATTGTTGGTGACGATGGTGACAAAATAGTAATTGCAGGAGCGGGCCAGCGCGCGGTCGAAATCATAATCACCGGCGGGCGCGGTGTCGTGCATGGGCCGGCGACCGGGTATGGGAACTTCGCCAGGGCTGACGAGGATTTCCTTCGGATCAAGGCCCGATTCCAATGCGGCCATTCCGACCACGATCTTGAAAATGGAGCCGGGCGCATATTCGCCCTGCATGGCATGATTCATCTGCACCTGGAGGTCTTCGTTGGTCCAGCGTGCCCATTCCTGCGACCAGACATCCGGGGCGGGGCGTTCAATGAAATCATTGGGATTGAAGGAAGGGGAAGACGCCATCGCCAGCACATCCCCGTTCCGGACATCCATGACGACGATGGCCCCGCGCACATCTTCGGTGACTCCAGCGAGGGCATGATCCGCCGCCTTTTGGATGTCCAGGTCGATGGTCAAGGTGACATCCTCGCCCGGCTCGGCGGGGGACCAGATGGTTTCGCCCTGCCGGTAACCGAAGTTGTTCACCAGCACGGATTTTGCGCCGGCGGTCCCGCGCAATTCCTCGTCAAAGAGTTTTTCGATGCCGGAGACGCCCTCGTAATCTTCAAGGCGGTAGTTGTATTTGTCGCTGGGATCATCTTCGCCGATTTTGTCGGTATGAACGAGGTAGCCGAGCAGGTGGGCGGCGACGGTGTCGTTGGAATAACTACGGACGGACTGGACCTCGAGATCCATGGCGGGAGTGTGAAGGGATTGTTCCTCGAAGCGCGCCATCTCGGCCGTGTTCAGACTGGTGCGAATGGGGAGGGGCAGGGCGCGGGATTTATCATAGTGATCTTCAAAGTCTTTTTGCGTCAAAGCCAGCGGATCACCCAGCCGCGCGCCCAGGTCGGCGACAATGTTGCTCGTCACCAGGTAGCGGGTCTCGCGATTCAACTCGTCGAGCACGGGGCGCGTGAGGGCAAATTGTTTGCGTTCCTGCGGCGTCAAATCACGGCCAAGCTCCCTGCTTTTGGCCGCGGCCTGCTGTTTCAAGTATTGCCGCGCGCGGGCGGCGACGTTTGAGCAGGCGTACTGGTAATTGGTGCTGAGTTCCTCGAGGTAAAGGTCAATGTTGTATTGCGGCCGGTTTTCCGCGAGCGCGCGGCCGTCGCGATCCAGAATCCGGCCGCGCACGGCGGGAATCCGGACGGTGCGCAGCGATTGGATTTCCAGCTTCTCCTGATAGCGCCGGGTGGAAACCACCTGCACCCACCACAGGCCCGCGAGCAGGACGAGGATGCCCGCAAGCACGGCGATGGCCAGCAACCGGAGTTGCGGGTCGTCTTTTTTCAACTGGTCAAAGATGAGCATGGTCAGTTGCGCCCCCGGCGGATTTCGCGGTCGGGGCGGAAGCTGGATTCCGCCACCGGCAGATAGCTCAGCGCGTTGTTGAGGGCATCGAACAGCCAGAAGCAAATTGGGGTGAGCAGGCCGCCGCCGAGACTCAGGGCAAACAGTTGCCACAAGGTTCCCCAGCCAAGGAGGGGAGTGTGGTGCGTGCTCAGGAGGAGCAGCAGCGTCAGCAGCGGCACGAGGGCGCTGGCGGCGAGGCCCAGGACGAACCGGGGGTAAAATTGGTCGCTCACGATCAAACCACGGCGCGGATAGATGACAAATCCGACGGCGAACAACGGCAGGATGGAAATCCCCAGCGGATTTGCCGAGAGCGTATCCATCCACAAGCCGCCGAGCACGGCAACCAGGGACAGAGTCGCAATGTCAGAACTGAGGGCGGCGTAAACGATGATGGCGGGCAGCAGGTCGATTTGCGCGCCGAGAAATTCGCGTGGCCCGCGCAGAACCGCTTCCAAGAACACGGCCACGAAGGCCGCGAGCAAAATGACGATGGATTTAAGCCAGTTCATTGCAGGAGCACCCAAACTTCGTCGAGGGCGCCGGGGTCCGCCCATAATTTTACCGTGGCCTCCGCAAAACCCTGCTCGGTCATGTGAGATTCCTCCGCCAACTGGCCGACCCGGATGCCGCCGGGGAAGATGCCCATGCCGCTGGTGACGACGGACTGGCCGGGCTTCACATTCCCGATGGCGGACAGATAGCTCAGGGTGACGAGCGTGTGGTCCAGGATGCTGGCGCCGCCGGTGATGACGCCGGTCTGGCCGTTCTGCTCGATGCGGGCGGAAATGCGGCAGTTCGCGTCGCCCACCAGCATCACTTCCGAGCGGGTGAGGCTGACGGACGAGACGCGGCCGATCAATTCGCCCGTGGGGGCGAGGACGGGCAGGTCGGTCTTGATGCCGTCGCGGCTACCAAGGTCAATCTGGACGATCTGCCACCAATTGGCGGGGTCGCGGGCGATGACGTTGGCGAGGTGGAGACGGTCCTTCCATGGAGATTGCCGCTGCCAGTTGAGGAGGTCGCGCAGGCGGTTGTTTTCCTGGAGGGTGGCCTCGGCCTGGCCGGCGAGCAACTGGAGCACCTGGTTGGTGCGCTGGAGCTGCTGGTTCTGGCGGAGCAGCTCGGCGCGGGTGGTGACGGCGTCACCGGCCTGCCGAGCAAGCTGCTGGGAAGACTTGGAGAGGCCGAACAGGGGCAGGAAAAGGCTGCCGATGGCGAGCTTGATATGACTTGCCGCCTGATGCGGCAGGTTCAGGACAATCAGCGCCAGCAGAGCCACGAGGCCCAAGGCTATAAAATGCGGCCGTTTCAACATTCGTTACCCGGCAGACGACGGGCGGACGCAATGAGGAAATCAACCCTTGGAGTTGGTGGAGACCTGCTTGAGAAACTGGAGTTCCTGCAAAACCCGGCCCGTGCCCTCGGCAACGGCGCTGAGGGGATCGTCGGCGATGTGAACCGGCAACCCGGTTTCCTCGGCGACCAGACGATCTATCCCGCGCAGCAGCGCGCCCCCTCCGGCCATGACGAGCCCGCGGTCCACCAAATCGGCGGAAAGTTCCGGCGGGCAACGTTCAAGAGTAATGCGGATGGATTCCAAAATGCTGGAAAGCGGTTCCTGCAGGGCCTCGCGAATTTCCTCCGAGCGAATGGTCAGGGTCTTTGGCAGCCCCGCGCTCAGGTCGCGTCCCTTTACTTCCATGGTCAATTCCTGCTCCAGCGGAAAGGCGGATCCTATGCGGATCTTGATCTCTTCCGCGGTGCGTTCACCTATCATCAAGTTGTAGGCACGTTTCATGTGCGCCACGATCGTTTCGTCAAATTCGTCCCCGCCCACCCTCAGGCTGCGGCTGAAGACGATGCCGGCGAGGGAGATGATTGCGATTTCGCAAGTTCCGCCGCCGATGTCCACGATCATATTTCCTGCCGGTTCATGAACCGGCAATCCCACCCCGATGGCGGAGGCCATCGGTTGTTCAATGAGATATACCTCGCGCGCCCCGGCATGCGTAGCCGAGTCCTTAACAGCGCGTTTTTCCACTTCGGTGATTCCCGAGGGAACCGCCACGACGACCCGCGGAGCAATGAGCTTGCGGTGATGGACCTTTTGGATGAAATGGCGGAGCATCGCCTCTGTGATTTCGAAGTCGGCTATGACGCCGTCCTTCATTGGCCGAATCGCCACAATATTGCCGGGGGTGCGACCCAACATGCGCTTGGCTTCATCGCCGACAGCTAGCACGTTGGTGGTTCCGGCCTGAATGGCGACAACTGACGGCTCTCGCAGCACAATTCCCCGGTCACGTACGTAAACGAGGGAATTGGCGGTCCCAAGGTCTATCCCAATGTCGTTGGAAAACAGGCTTTTAAATTGCGCAAACATGAATTGAGCTTACCGGGGACGAAAGTACGGCCCGGCGGCGGCGGGGTCAAGACTATTAGAGAAGGCCGGGGCGCGGCAGAAGGAACTTACCGACAACCACTTTAAGGATAAAGAGATTGCCTGAAATCAGTGCGATTTCGGGTCGTAGGAAACAATCCG
>DATMLG010000374.1:0-5862 GCA_035570675.1 Verrucomicrobiia bacterium
TTCCTCCTCCTTCTGTGGTTGTTCGACGTGGGAAAGCCAGGTGAGGGCCGCCTCGTAACTGTGAAAAGCCTGGACGCTCCAGCCGTGCAAGATGGCGATGAACGCAAACATCCGGGCGCGACGGTGCGGATCCAAACGATAGAGCACGGCCAGCCGCTGCTTTTGCGTGAACCCAATTTCGTGGAACGTGTTCACCAGCGCCGCCAGGTCCTTCGGCGAGAACACCGGCTTCGGCCCCAGATGCACCTCCCGAATATCCAGCAGGGCCTGGTTGATTCCCCGCTTCCAGCATGCGGCGGCCAGTTGCGCCAGCACCGCCTTGCTGGCTTGCACGTCAACCTTGCCCTTCGCCCCCAGCCGGATGAATTCCTGCGCCCGAATGATTTGAAGTTCTGTTGGCATGTTTATGAAAATTTGAACAGCATCGGAGATGTGACGTCCATCTTCGTGCCGCGGTTGAACTGAATTGTCAGTTGCCAATCATGGTTCAGGCCATTGGCAAATTCAATTCCAGATTTTCAATGCGGTGGCTCACAAACGCCTGCGCCCGCCTCGATTGCCGCCGTCGCCGTCTGCGAGGTTTTAATGCTGCTTCAATCAAAGGCAGGCGGCCCGCGTGGTTCGACGCCGGGTAAACATTCAGTTATTTGCCTGCGCCCGAGGCGCCATCCTGCACTTTGTCGAGGAACTGCTTGATGGAGTAGGAACCGCCCTTCTGGCTCGGCGGAAACTCCACAAAGCTCTGGAGAAACTGTCCGACAATCACCTGCGAGGGAACCAGCGTCCACAACTTGTCGCCCCACCAGCGGGTATACATCATCGACTCGTCGGGGAAGCGTTCGAAAGGATCCTGCCGCAAGTTGACGACGATCGGCACATTCATTGACTCGACATGCCCGGTGAACAAGTTGCCCTTGACCCAGGCGAATTCAATCTTCCAATCATTGTAGCGAAGCGCGTTAAGATCGCCGCTGTCGGTGAAATAGAAGAATTCGCGGCGCGGCCCCGTGGCGACGTCGCCCTTGAAGAAAGGCAGGAAGTTGTAGCCGTCGAGGTGGTTTTTGAATGTCTTGTCGCCCGCCTGATAGCCCTTCAATAGCTTCTCTTTCACGTCGGGTTCCCCAGCGGCAGCTACCAGCGTGGGCATCCAATCTTCAGCGGACATGACGTCGTTGATGATAGTGTTAGGCTTGATGACGCCAGGCCATTTCACCAGCATGGGCACACGGAATCCGCCCTCAAAGGTGGTCCCCTTCTCGCCCCGGAACGGAGAGTTGCCGCCGTCCGGCCATGAAAAGGCCTCCGCCCCATTGTCCGAGGTGAACAGCACGATGGTGTTGTCGGCAATGCCAAGGTCATCAATTTTTTTGAGAATCGAGCCGACTTCCGCGTCCAGTTCCATCATGGCATCAGCGTAGAGGCCATAGCCGCTCTTGTTCTCCCATTTCGGAGAGAGATGGGTCCAGACATGGGTGCGCGTAGGGTTGTCCCAAAGGAAAAATGGCTTCCCTGCCTTTACCGAGCGATCCATGAAGTCGAGAGAACGGCGGACGATTTCATCGTCAACATTCTCCATGCTGAACTTGGCGTTCGGATCCATGTTCGGGTGCGGCGGCAACGGACCGCCGTCGGCAATGGTCTGCTTGCCAACCCTGCCCCAGCGCGGATCCGTGGTGGGGTCATCCACGTCGGTCGCCTTGGTATCCACGATATTGCGCGGGCCAAATTTTTCCAGAAATCCAGGCATTTTCGGATAGTCCGCTTCATAAGGCTCCTCCATGGCATTGAGGTGATAGAGAATGCCATAGAATTCGTCGAAGCCGTGAACCGTGGGCAGATATTCATTGCGGTCGCCCAGATGGTTCTTGCCGATCTGCGCCGTGGCATAGCCCAGCGGCTTGAGGAGTTCGGCAATGGTCGGATCGCTGTCTTGCAGGCCCTGTTTCGCCGCCGGCAAACCCACCTTCAGCAAGCCGGTGCGGAACGGACATTGGCCGAGGATGAATGCCGCGCGCCCGGCGGTGCAGGATTGCTGCGCGTAATAATCCGTGAACAGCGCGCCCTCGCTGGCGATGCGGTCAATATTGGGCGTGCGGCCACCCATCATGCCGCGGTGGTACGCGCTGATGTTCCAGATACCGACATCATCCGACATGATGACGACGATGTTGGGTTTCTTGGCCTGCCCTCGAGCCGTCCCGGCTGCGCCGATAAGCGCCGTCGAAACGATCAGCACGGTCAGGCCGTAACTGAGCAGCATGTTTCGTTTCATTATTTTGTTTTGTGTTTTACGTCTGTTTGTTTTGGTTGTTAAAATCGGAGACAATCTGCTTGCGTCATTGCCGCCACGTAGCGGGCTAGGGTTTCTCGACTGAAACGGCCACGCCTTCGGTGGCGCGGAACACCACGTCGCTGCCCACGGTTTGCTTCGTCAAGTCCACGTCATCGCGGACCTTGAAGGTCTTGGTGCTGCCATCCGGAAACACGAGCGTGGCCTTCCGGCTCGCCAAATCAATGGCCTGGACCTTGGCGGTGATCTCCTGGGTTTGTGCCATCACTACGCCGGGTTTGTCGCCAATGGGCGCCAGCGCCACCAGACCGGCGGCGCCATCACCTGCCGGTTCCCCGGGCTTGCGCACAAAGACCACGAGCTGCTCTGTCACGGTGGCCTTGACCTGGTCGCCCCGTTGGATTTGGGCAAAATTGGCCACGTCCGGCCCGCAGGTGACGGTGGACTTGGTGCCGTCCGGGGTGACGAGCGTCACCTCGCGGGTGGTTCTATCAATGCCGGTGACCGTGGCGGTTTCCTGGTAGGTGTTCACCATGGCGCCGCCCGGGACGCCGGGTTGAACCGTGGTCACGCTGGTGCCTTGACCGGCGGGTTCGGAGGAGCAGGAGGCAAGAGTCAGGACGGCCGCCGGCAGGAACGCCGCGAGGCCCAGGGTTTGCAATTTAATTTTCATGGATTTGGTTTTGTTTGGTTGTTTCAGTTTGGTCTTAGTTTTACGTTGTGCGCGTCCTTGCGGGAAACGCCAAAGAACAGCTCTCGCATCCGGTCGCGCCCCAGGGCGCCCACCAGTTCATGCAGTGTGCAGTAAATCAGCAACAGCACCATCAGCCAGATTTGGATCGCCCAGAAGTGCGGCCAGATGACCTCGTCCAGCAGGTGCCGGTTGGCGGCCGCCAGCTCGCCGTGCTGACGGTAATAGTGGAAAAGCTCCTCGAGGTAGCGCACGATTAGCGCAGCCACGAAATAAATCGGCGTTTTCCAGGCGATGTTATAAATGAGCGGCCGGCCGGGAAAACGGTTGATGAACGGTAGCAGGTCCGCCAGCAGCACCACCTTCGCCGCGACCAGCGCGCCGATGGTCGCCGCCACAAAGGTAGTCACCT
The DNA here is from genome assembly GCA_035570675.1 of Verrucomicrobiia bacterium. GTDB lineage: Bacteria > Verrucomicrobiota > Verrucomicrobiia > Limisphaerales > Pedosphaeraceae > DATMLG01. The sequence goes on from DATMLG010000374.1 coordinate 3,394, forward strand.
CGATGCCGTATTGCCTGAGCATCAGCGACCGCGTGAAGGCGAGCAATTGGAACGCGACAAAGAAAAATGTCGCGGGCGGAATCAGCTCGCGAATCAGATGCTTCACCCCATGGACGAACTTGCTCATGTCAAATCATTTTAGATTCATGGCGCCGCCGTCACGGCGATGGCGATGGCCCGCGTCACGCGCACACCCACGTTGTCCCCCGGATTGACATTGACGAGGTTGATATCCGGCCCGACTTTTATCGTCCGGTTGGTGCCATCCGCCATTTGCAGGGTGACCACGCGGTTCAGGGCATCCACGCTGACGATCTTGGCAATGAAACCCGTGGTGTCCACGATCTGCGCGCCCGGCTTGTCGCCCAACGGCGACCTGATCGTCGCGCTGGAGGAGCCCACGCCGGTGGGACCGCCGCCTTTGATCAGGCCAATCGCGAGCGACTCGGCCACGGTCGCGGTGACATGATCGCCGACCTTGATTTGATCAAAATTGCGGACATCCGGGCCGCATTGGTAGGTGGTCACGCTGCCGTCCTGATGTTGGAGCAGCACCGTCCGGTCGGCGGAGTTGATGGACTGCACGGTGGCGGTGGACGTCGCCGAATCAAGAACGACGCCGGCCCGCATGGAATTGGAATCAGCTTCGGGCGTGGAGGAGCAGGCGGCGAGCGTCAACAGGGCGGTCGAAGCCACGATCATTGAAGCGAGTTTCATTATTTTATTTTTCACAATGTTATTTGGATATTTGGTTTTGGTTGTGCCCGCAGTCTTCGGGCGTCGGGGTTTTGTTCAATCCGTGCTCAACACCCAGGTTGAGTCGGGGTCATACTCGTCCAAGGCCGGCGCCAGCTTGCCGGTCTTTGCTCCGAGGTCCTTCTGACGGACCCGGCCCTGCTGGTTGACGATGAAGGTCATGATGCCAGTTTTGCCGTATTCGGCCGGCCACGCCACCAGCGCGAAACCGCCGATCATGTTTCCGTTGATGACATAATTGTATTTGCCGCCCGGCGCGTGTTTGCCCTGGCGCGTCAGTATCTTGAAGTAGTAGCCGTGAAACGGCTCGGGCGCGGTGTCGGCGCCCTGCCACATTTTGGTGTAGCCGGCCACCTCGGCCTGGGCGGCCAACGGGCCAAGCGGACTTAATTCGCCGTCAAGATCGGTCGGCCAGTAAAGGCCGTCCTTGAGGCCGGGCGAGCTGATGATTTTTTGCGCGTATTGCAGCACCTCGTTGCCAATATGGTCGCGGCTGGCGTACTCGCGTTGCGCCGCCACGCAGGCGCGCACCGATTGCAACGTCGCCAGTTCGTTTCGTCCGATGCGGCGGTTGAGGATTTCCTCCTTGCCGGCCCCGGTGTCGAAGAACCACCCGCCATCCTGCGCCTTCACCAGCGGAATCGGAAAGGGCCAGGATTGCGCGCCCACTTCGAGCACGCAGTTCGTGTCCGACTCATGCACCAGTTGATTCGTCGTGTTGAGTGCGGTGGCGAAATGTTCCAGTTCGTCGGCCGCCTGCACTTGATCGGGGTTCTCGATGTCCGCCTCCGCCGGACCGAAAATGCCTTGAAGGGCCTCCCGGTCCTTTGCGTTCATGGCCGCAGTGAGCGCTGCCACCGCTGCTTCCGGTGTCGGAAATGTTTTGCCGGTGTCCGCCGCTCGAGCCGCCGTGGAGAAGCCCAACATTACGGCCAGCATCAGACTGAAAGCCCGTTTGGCCATTGCAAAGGGTGCTGCGATGGCGGGGGCATTTGGCTGCGGGCTGACAATGTGCGTGAAGTCTGCTTTTGATGTGTTCATTTCAAGTGACAAATGAAGGTTGGTGAATTGTGTTTTCATCGGCGGCCTCCTCTTGAGTTCCCACCACCACCGTTTTGACCGGCGCCGCGGCTGACCGCGCCACGCTGACTGGAGTCCCGCGCAGCGGCGCCATTGTCAACGCCACCGAAGGCGCTGCCCGGCCCGGCATTCGGCTGGGCGGGCCGATTGAACGGCTGGTTTGCCCCAGGTGGTGAATTGCCTGTTGAAGGTCGCGTCATGTTCGGCGATTGGGTTGGCGGATTGTACGAAGGCCTCGGTGCGGACGGAGCGGCAACATTCTGGGTTGGCCGTTGGCCCGGCATGCCAGAGTTGACGACGCCAGTGGAGGCTCCGTTGCCATAAGCCGGACGCGTGGTTGCGTTGTTGCCCGAACTCCAGCCGCGCGCTTCCATCGTGTTGATGCTGGCCTGGGTGCTGGCCCCGCCGGTCGCCGGCAGGCGGCTTTGATCAGGCTGCCAGCGTTGCATTGTTGACGCGCCCCCCGCGCCTGAATTCGCCGGCAGCGTGCCCGGCCTTGGTGAACCTGAACCGCTCCCCGAGTATGGCGTGGGACGCGGCGGATAGTAAGCGGGCGGCGGAATGCCCGGGGGACGGTAACCCGGCGGCGGCGGACGATATCCGGGAGGCGGATAATACGCCGGCGGTCGGTAA
>DATMLG010000375.1:0-6827 GCA_035570675.1 Verrucomicrobiia bacterium
ACGCTTGCGTTTGTCCATCGCTGTTGTATGCTGCACGACATTAGGTAGCCGATGTGGCGGAATTGGCAGACGCGCTAGACTCAAAATCTAGTATCTTCACAGATGTGTGGGTTCGACCCCCTCCATCGGCACCATGCGAAGCAGCCGGTCAAACGCCCGGCGACATCCATCATGAGTCCCAGCGCGACGCCGAAAATTTCCGTGCTCATTGCCGATGATGCCAAGGAAGACCGCTTTCTCCTGAAATCGGCCATCACGGACCACGCGCCCCGTTTTCAAATAGTTGGCGAAGTGATTGATGGCGCGGAACTTAAGGATTATCTCTCTGGCCATGGCAAATATGCCGATCGCGGCCGCCATCCCCTTCCCGACCTTCTGTTTCTCGACCTGCGGATGCCCGGCATGGACGGGTTCGAGGTCCTGGAATGGCTCCAACAGCATCGCCATCCGCGCCTGAAAATCGTGGTGCGGACGGACTCGGCGGGATTTGCCTACAAGTCGGAAGCCCTTGCGCTCGGCGCCAGCCACTTCTTCGCGAAACAATCCACCATGGACGAACTGGCCAAAATGGTTTCCGGGTTGCAGCGCGAAATGCTGGACGACGAAGAAAATAAAAGCAAACGGCCCGCGGAAAAAAAGCATCGTCCCGGCACCTCATCGGCGGGGTGAAAAAGTTCCAGCAGGGAATTTCGAAGCCGTCCGCCGCCTCTATTTCATCACCGCATTGGTGATGACTTGCGGCCAGCCGTCGGCGTTCCATTGCAGCGGCCGGATGGCCAGCATGGAAAGGCCGTTCCGCGTGCCGTCGTAATAATGGCAGCTAAGCCAGTTCGTCCCGTTATCGACAATGATCCCGGCGTGCCCCGGCCCGATGAACGGCCCGTCGGTCTTCAGAAACTCGTTGCCGCCCTCGTTCATCAAATCCACGCCCGCCGCATCCACATACGGGCCGGTGATTTTTTTGCTCCGGCCGGTGCGAATTTCATACGTGCTTCTGGCGCCGCGGCAGCACAGGCCCCAGTTCACAAACAAATAGTAATAGCCGTCATGGCGGTAAATGTAGGACGCCTCGATGGTGTCATTGTGCGCGAGCGAATACATCGGGGAATCCGGCACGATGCGCTTGCCGGTTTGTGGATCAAGCTGGATCAGTTTGATGCCGCTCCAGAACGAGCCGAACGCCATCCACAAATTGCCGTCGGCATCCTGGGTGATCGCGGGGTCAATGGTGTTAAAATCATTGGTTTCGCTGGATTGAACGACGAGCCCGCAATCGGTCCATTGAAATTTCGGATCATTCGGATCCAGCGTCGGGTTCGTCGCCAGTCCGATGGCCGACACCCGCTTCCCAAAAGTTGAGACCGCATAATAAAGCAGGTAACGATCGCCCACATGAAAGATGTCCGGCGCCCAAAAATAAGCGCCGCGATGCCGGGGAACGGCCTGGTCCGTCCAGGCGGGCGCGTTGGAAAAGACGCGCGGACCGGGTTCCCATTTCACCAAATCCGCCGAGTGAAACGACGGCACCCCGCGGCCGGTGTAAAAAACCCAAAATTCGTTCCCGCATTTGATGATCGTCGAGGGATCGTGCACATGAACCCCGCGGCTGCCGAATCCGGCCATTTGCGCCGAGACCTCGGAATTGGTGCCGGCAGGATACGCGTCCCATTGCGATTGCGCTTGAAGCCGGGTCGCAGCCGTCAGCGTGACCGCAATCGTCAGAACGCAGCCAAAAGCTTTGCGATGGCGGCGAAAGAAATTCATGCGATTAAATTAAATGGTAAAACTTTCATTGCGTCAGCCGGAAAAATTGCGCGTCTTCGGAGGCCGGCACGGTGACCTGCCATTGATTTCCGATAATCTGCGCCGATGGCGACACCGTCGTCCACACTCCCGAACCGAGATTTGTGCATGATTGAAGCGTAAAACCCGCCGCGGCCACCGGCCATGACAAGGTCAACTGGTTGGTGGACAGGGAAACGCTGAGTGACGGACTGGCCACGCTCAACAACTGGTTGGGCCCGAGCGCCTGGGTCGCGGCGATTTCATTCGCGGAGAGCGCGCCGTCGTAGATTCGAAATTCGTCAACGGAGCCCTGCATGCCCGGGTCGGGCCAGTTGTCCGCGCCGATGAGATTCCGGACCGCCTGCACCCCGGACATCGGGATGGTCACATTGTAATTCGCGCCGGTCAGCACGCCATTGAGATAAATCGCCACATAACCAGCCGGCGGATCAAAAACGGCGGTGACATGCTCCTCGGTGCTGCCGTCCAGGCTGCTCCCCGAACCCAGGTCGATGAATTGATAATCAACATTCGCGTTGTCCGAATCAGAGATGCCCGCGATCGTTGCGTCGTCCGCGGCGTGAACGCACACGTGAATGTCGTATTCGGCCTGGCCGCTGCCATCACGGTTGCCGAAATCGAAAAGATTGGCCCAGGTATATTGATCGGAATTGATGGTGGCCCATGCTTCCACGGTGACCGCCACATCATTGTGGGCGCCGTTGGCGGAATTGGTGAGAATGCCCGCCGGCAACTGCAGGTAGTCAAGCGCCGGCCCGACCGAAGTCGTGTTTGGAAGCACAAGCTGGCCGCCGCTGATGGAGGCGCTCCCGACCAGGGTGCCGTTGGCATTTCCCACCGAATCGTTCGCGGTGCCGTCATTGAAACTGTAACGATGCACCAGCATCGTCGGCACATGAATCACCTGGACGGATTGCGTGGCGGACAAGCCCAGGCTCGCGTAATAAGCAATGATGCCCGTCGTGCCCGACCCCACACCCGTGACGCGGCCGTTGCTATCCACGACCGCAATGTTCGTGTCTGCCGACGAGTAAGTGATGGCGTGATCGGCATTGGCCGTGAGATTGATCCAATTGCCGGACAATTGCCCCAGAACCGTGGCCGCAACCTGCTGGCCGCTGTTAATTGGCGAGGAAAGTTGCAACTGCAGGTTCGTATAGGAATTGATGCCGGACGGGTTCAGCCGGACGATGGAAAGCGAATTGGCCGGCAGGGTGAGCGTAAAATTGGTTCCCGCGTTGCCAATCGAATTGGTCACGGGAAAAACATGGGTTGGCGATGAAAGGGAGTTTTCATCCGTCGCGCTGCCGGAAGTCAACTGGATGACCGTGGCGTTCGATGAAATGGAACTGGCGCCGGCCACATTGAACGTCGTGGCCAGCGGCGCGTTGTAGGCATTGACGGCTTTCACAACAATCTGGCCGCTGGATTTGGCGTAGGTCGAGGAGGCGTAAAGGCCGCCGGGAGCCGCGACAGTCTGGATCAACGAACCGTTCAGGTAGCAGGAAATGGTCGAGTTGTTCTGCACGACGCTGATGGTGTACCAGGTGTTCGTCGCAATGGTTTGCGCGACCTGGCTGCTGATGAGCGACTTGTTGCCGCCGGACATCTGTTCGACGCCGTCCAGCGTGTTGTTCCAGCCGCCGACGTTCCACCAGGTCCAGTTGTTGTCGTCGAGAAAATCGAACACGACGAGAAAACCCTCGTCGCCGCCGACCTTGCGGGCCTGGAGCGTGATGGTGTAATTCGCCCAGTTCGTGTTGCCGGAGGTGGAATAGCAATCCGTGGTGATGGCGGTCTGTTGATACAATCCGCGGTTGGTGCTCCAGTTCCCATTAAAGACCCGCCAGCCGTTCGTCCCCTGCCCCACAAAATCGCTGTGATACAGTGTCACGCCGTTGCTGGTGACGACGATATTGGTGTATTGGACGGAAGTGTTCCACGAGCCGACGCCAATCGCGCCCCGCCCCGCCGCGCCGGCAATATTGGTCGTGACGACGACCGCGGTGGGCAAGACCGAATCACCGCGATTTTGGCCGAACAATTCCTGAACGTAATACGACGGCGTGCCGAACAGGCTTCGTCCGCTGTCGTAGTAAATCAGGTCGGGTTGCCACTGCATGCCATTCACGTTTGCAAACAACGGCGCGTAGGAAGCCATCTGGACGATGTCAGAATTACGTTCCATGCCGGTCATGAACGCCGCCTCGCCCAGCGCGGAAGTGAGATTGCCGTAGGTGCCGTAGCCGGCGTTGACGGCATATTCCCCGACAAACACCCTCGGCCCGTTGCGGCTGTAACTGTCATACTTCGTGGCGTAGGAATCGAACGTGCTCGCGCTCGAATAGTAATGCTCGTCCTGGATTTCCACCGGCGCACTGGACGGAATACCGCCCCAGTCGCTCGCAATCAGGTGTATCGCCGGATAGTTCGACTTGATGGCGTTGTAAAACAGGGCGTAGCGATCGTTGTAATAGGAGCCGCCGTTCTCGTTGCCGATTTCGATGTATTGCAAGTTGAACGGCGCGGGATGACCATTGGCGGCGCGCAACGCGCCCCAGGTGGTGTTCGTGGCGCCGTTCGCATACTGGATCGCGTCGAGCGCGTCCTGCACCCACGGCCCCATCTGCGCCAGCGGAATCGTGTTGTTGGTCGCGCCGTTGTAGCCGAGCGCCAGGCCGCAATTGATTCCGTAGAGCGGCTCCATGCCCATGTCCTCGCAAAACTGCAGAAACTCGTGGTAACCGAAACCGTCCGTGGACCAGTAACCCCAGGCGTCGTCCAGGTGGCCCGGCCGCTGGGAAATATCGCCAATCGTCTTTTTCCAGCCAACGGCGTTGGTGATGTTCGCGCCTTCGACGAAATTCCCCCCTGGAAAGCGCAGGAACGACGGATGCAACGCCGATAGCATGTTCGCCAAATCGGGACGCAGGCCGTTGGTGCGATTGGAAAACGTGTTGGCGGGGAACAATGAAACCACATCCAGCCAGACCGTGCCCGGGCTGGCGATGCTCAACACCAGTTGCGCGTTCGTGTCCGTGGTGTTCGGAACCAGCGACGCCGTGAAGCGCTGCCAGTTGGTGGTCAATCCCCCGAATGAGGCCTGCGCATAAACAACGCTGCCGCTGGAATTCTCCAATTGCGCGACCACCGGACCGGCAAAACCACTCGAACCCGCCGCGAAAAAATTCAAATCATAGGTGGCGCCGGACTGAAGCGACATTCCCCAGAAACCGGCATTGCCGGCGCCCACGCTGCCGGTCCCGGATTGCATCGTCAGTTTTAGCACGTTGGGAATGTTCGTGTTCAGCGGCTTGGTGGTGTCCACTGTCATCGTGCCGGTGGCGGTGCCCTGCTTGACCAAGGTCCAGTAGAGCGCGCTCGTGGGGCTGTAAAACGAACGGTTGCGGACCATCTCGGTGTAGATGCCGCCTTCACCCGCAAAATTAATCTCCTCAAAAAAAATTCCAAACAGACTGGAACTGACGACCGCGCCCGGCTGGCCGGCCTGAACCGTCAGCGTTGCGCCCGTCTGCGCCCGGCCCGCGGATGCAACGATTGCCGCCGCCAGAACCATTCCAAGGCGAAAAGCCCGGAGCGTCAGAAGAACTGATTTTACTTTTCGCATGTTAACGGAAATATTTGTTGCCGGCATTTGTCTCCGAAAAATCATCTGATCAAACGGACGAAGGTTGTCCGGTTTGTCGCCGGAAAAGTCAGCCGCCATTGATTGTTGGCGAGCGCCAGCGATCCGTTGATGGGAGACCAGGAAGCGTTCGCACCCAGGGCGGGACTGGTTTCGGCGGTAAAGCCGATGCCATAAGACGGCCAGGTCAGCATCATGTTGGAGCCGGCGGCGGATACACCCAGGCTGATCGGCGTGGCGAGAAGGTCCGGCCCGGACCGGTCATCCGCGACAATTTCCGCGGGCGAAAGACGGCCGTCATAAACGCGAAACTCGTCAATGGTAGCGTTGAGCCAGGCGTTGGTTCCAAACAAGGAGCGGCCGATGAACGACCACGCCGTGCTAACGCTGTCCAACGGCGGGGTCGCGTTTGTGACCGCGCTGAGCAGTATCCCGTTCGTGTAAATTGCGTCGTAACCGTTTGCCGGATCAATGATGCAATCCACCTGCAATGCCAGGTGGTCAAAGACTTCTGGCGAAACCAGGTTCATCGCGCCGCCGGTCGTGGCCAGCCCCAATTGCGCGGTGTTGGAAACGGTGTGCGGGCTGAAGAACAGGTAGTTTTGGCCGGTCGAGTTGGTGATGTCGCCAAAATCAAAGACGCGCGCGCCGCTGCCATTCGCGCCAAAGGTGACCCAGAACTCAATCGTGGCGGCGGAAGAGCCGGAAACCACCCCGCCGGGGAGATTCACATAATCGCCGGCGTCGCCGCCAAGATTCAGGGCGTTGTTCGCGATGGTCGCATTGCCCTGGAGCATCCCGTGCGCCATGCCAATCGAATCCCATGCGTTTAAAGAATTTGATGTAAAGCTGTACCGATGCGCCAGCGCGGGGTGGGCATAAGCGAGGTCCTGGATTTCCGCTGCGCCTAAAGCCCGGCCGAAAATGTGGACCGACCCAATCTCGCCGCTGAAAAGCGGGTCGGCGGGAAACTGGCTGTGGCCGATGTAATTGGTGCGGGCGAGCGTCTGCCAGGGGCGGATGGTCAGATTGTTGTTTGTGGCCACGGGAACTCCGTTGAGATAAAGGAACCCGTTTGTGCCGTCGAGACTGACAGCGACATGACACCAGGAATTTGTGGGCAGCGCCGCAGGCGCTTCGATGATTTGCTCCGCGCCGTTGCCGTCCGTGGTGATGGCGAAACGCATGTTGCCAGAACTTGCCTTTGGCGTCAGGAACAGGTACGCGTTCGTGCCGGTGCCGAAATCAAAGATGCGCTGCCAGTCGGCGCCGCCGTTCCATTTGACCCAGGCGGTGAAGGTGCTCGCATTGGCGACCGGATCCGGCAGCAGGGCGTATTGAGAAATGCCATCGAGCTTGAGCACGTTGCCGCGGC
>DATMLG010000376.1:0-3309 GCA_035570675.1 Verrucomicrobiia bacterium
TTCCGATAGCGGCGGCGCTTGTGGAGGCGCCGCCGCCTGGGTCAGGCTGAAACAAGGCCGCGCGGGAAAATAAAGTCCTGCGCGGCCCTTTTTTATGAATGCAAAAAGCAAAAGATTTATTTCGACACGCCGGGGGCCGGCTTCGAAGCGTCCATTCCAGGAATGAAAAAGTTGAAATTGTTTGCCCTCGCGCTGGCTGTTGTTGCCGGCCAGACCATTTTGAGGGCCGCGACCATCGAAGTGCAGGCCGACCGGCCGGGCGCGAAAATCAATCCGGCCATGTGGGGAATTTTTTTTGAGGACATCAACTTTGGCGCGGACGGCGGGCTGTACGCGGAGCTGGTGAAAAACCGTTCGTTTGAATTTCCCGACCCGCTCATGGGCTGGATTAAAATCAGCCCCAGCCTCGCGCATGGGGATTTGTCCATCCGCGACGACGATCCCTTCGACCCCAACAACCCCCACTATGCCCGCATCGCCTCGGAAGGAACGGCGCCCTTTGGAATTTCCAACGAAGGCTTCCGCGGCATGGGCGTGCGCCAGGGGGAAACCTATGATTTCTCCGCGCAAATCCGCGGCGTCAGCGGCTTCCCGGTCCTGCGGGTGGAGCTTTACGGTGGCGACGGCACGCTGCTTGATTCCGCGGAATTGCAGAATTTTTCTTCTGATTGGAAGAAATGCACCGCCACGCTGCATCCCCGGGACACAGACGCGAAGGCCCGTCTGGCGGTGGTTTTGGGAAACAAGGGGACCGTTGATCTCGACATGGTTTCGCTTTTCCCGGAACACACCTGGAAAAACCGCCCCGGCGGTTTGCGCGCGGACATGGTTCAGGCGCTCGCCGATTTGCATCCGGGCTTTCTCCGCTTTCCCGGCGGCTGCATTGTCGAGGGCAGCGTGCTCGAACGCCGTTACCAGTGGAAAAACACCATCGGCCCCATTGAAGACCGCCATTTGCTCATCGACCGCTGGAACTACGAATTTCAACACCGGCCCACGCCGGACTATTTTCAATCTTTCGGCCTCGGTTTCTATGAATACTTTCAATTGTGCGAGGACATCGGCGCCGAGCCGCTCCCGATTCTCAATTGCGGCATGGCCTGCCAGTTCAATTCCGGCGAGCTTTGCCCGATTGACGCGCTCGGCCCGTACATCCAGGACGCGCTGGACCTGGTTGAATTTGCCAATGGCCCGGCCGACACCACCTGGGGCGCGAAACGCGCGGCGCTGGGGCATCCCGCGCCGTTCAACCTGAAGATGCTCGGGGTCGGCAACGAACAATGGGGGCCGCAATACATCGAGCGCTACACGAAATTCGCGGAGGCGTTGAAGGCAAAATATCCCGATGTCCAGCTCGTCTCCGCCGCCGGCCCGGATCCCGGTGACCAGCGCTTTCAATTTGCCTGGTCAAAACTGCGCGCGTTGCATGCCGACATCATTGACGAACATTCCTACGCGAAGCCGGTCTGGTTTTTTGCCAACTCGCATCGCTACGACAATTATGACCGCACCGGCCCGAAGGTTTTCATGGGCGAATACGCCGCGCAAAGCGTCGGCGTGGTCAGCACGAAAAATGTGAACAACCTGGAATGCGCCCTCGCCGAGGCCGCCTACATGACCGGGCTCGAACGCAACGCGGACGTCGTGCGCATGGCGTCGTATGCGCCGCTGTTCGCCAACACGGAAGCCTGGCAATGGACACCCAATCTGATCTGGGTCAACAGCGAGAAAGTTTATGCGACGCCGAACTATTACGTTCAGCAACTGTTCAGTTGCAATCGCGGCGATGTCCTGCTGCCGGTCAAGCTGGATGGGATCGAAACGTCGGCAACCGGAATTCAGGATCTCTACGCGAGCGCAACGCGCGACGACAAGACGGGTGAAATCATTCTCAAGGTGGTAAATCCGGAGGCAAATGAGGAAGCGGTGGAAATCAAGCTCGACGGCTCGTCGCCGGTTGAATCCGAGGCCAAAGTCCTTACCCTCGCCGGTGACCGCCTGGACGAGGCCAATTCCATGGACCAGCCGAAACAAATTTCGCCGGTCGAATCGAACATTGAAGATGCCGCCGCAGATTTCACCCATGCCTTTCCGGCACGTTCCATGACGGTCTTGCGAATTAAAAGAAAGTAAAGCCCAGGTTGTTGTTATGTTTAATCTTCGTCGAACGCGGTTCGCGGTCGGTCTGCTTCTATTTGCCTTGGTCTGCCCGCTTCACGCCGCACCGCCCAATTTGCGCGGCAGCCTCGGCATTCACGATCCCTCCGCGATCATCAAGTGCGGCAGCCGCTACTATGTTTTCGGCACCGGCCAGGGCATCATTTCGAAATCATCCGTCGACAAGGTATACTGGGTGACGGGTCCGCCCGTGTTCACCACCTCGCCGGCATGGACGACCAGCGCCGTGCCGGGCTTCACCGGAAACTTTTGGGCGCCGGACATCAGCTATTTCAACGGCCAATATCATCTTTACTACGCCGTTTCGACCTTCGGTAGCCAGGTCTCCGGGATCGGTCTGGTGACCAATCCCACGTTGGATCCGACGGATCCAAGTTATTTGTGGACCGACCAGGGCGAGGTGGTGCAATCCGGATCCAGTGTCAATTACAATGCCATCGATCCCAGCGTCACCTTTGACACCTCCAGCAATTTGTGGATGTCGTTTGGTTCGTTTTGGACGGGCATCAAGCTCATCCAGCTTGATCCGGGCACCGGCATGGCCAGTTCGACCAACAAGACCGTTTACGCCATTGCCAATGACAATGCCGGCGCGGGCGATCCCATCGAGGCCTCCTATCTTTATCACCGAGGGAATTATTATTATTTGTTCGCGAACTGGGGCTCCTGCTGCTCGGGCATCGCCAGCACCTACAACATTCGCATGGGGCGCAGCACGAATGTCATCGGCCCTTTTCTCGACCAAAACGGGATCAACATGAATTCCAGCGGCGGCACGCTGTTTTTGGGCACCACCGGGAAATTTATCGCCCCGGGACAGGTCGGGATTTTCTCGGAAAACGGGACCGATTATTTTGGTTATCATTATCTTGATGCCAACAACAACGGCGCGCCGACCTTCGATCTCGAACCGTTTACCTGGACCGGCAACGGCTGGCCGGCGTTCACCAACGACTGGTCCGCCGCCTATCATTTCGGCATGGGCGCCCGCGACGACAACAACCAGTATTACGGGCTGCTCCAAAACGGCGCTTCCATCGTAAGCGACCCGCAGCTGGGCAATGCGCTTTCACTCAACGGGTCAAACCAATATGTCAGCCTGCCGAACGGCGTCGCCAACGCGCAGACGTT
>DATMLG010000377.1:0-17621 GCA_035570675.1 Verrucomicrobiia bacterium
CCTCCAAATCCCCGCCTTTCTCTGCCGCCAGACAGACTTGATCGAGGCCGCGGTCCAGACCGGCCAGATTGTGAACATCAAAAAGGGCCAGTTTCTGTCGCCGCTGGAAATGGGCCAGGTGGTGAAAAAGGCCGCGGGCGCCGGGGGCAAAAAAATTGCCGTCACCGAGCGCGGAACCACCTTCGGCTACAACAATCTTGTGTCCGACATGCGGTCCATTCCCATCATGCTGAAGTTCGGCTGTCCGGTAATATTCGACGCCACGCATTCCGTGCAGCTTCCGGGCGGGGGCGGGGACAAATCAGCCGGCCAGCGGGAATTTGCGCCGGTGCTGGCCCGGTGCGCCGTGGCGGCGGGGGCGACCGGCGTGTTCATCGAAACCCATCCGCGCCCCGACCGCGCATTGAGCGACGGGCCCAACATGATTCCGCTCGCCGAAATGCCCGCGTTGCTCGCCAGCCTGGTGCGCGTTCATCGGGCCGTGCAAGGCGTCTAACTGGCGATGCGAAACCAGGTCCCCAAATCCCTCCGGGCCCGGCTGGCGAAGGTCCGGCTTTTCCTCTGCGACGTGGACGGCATCTTGACGGATTCCTCGATTTTCATCGGTCTGGACCGCGAGATCAAACGCTTTCACATCCGCGACGGCCTCGGGCTGATGTTCCTGCGCGAGCACGGCATCCAGGTCGGCTGGGTGTCCAACCGTCCGTCGCTGGCGACCACCCTGCGCGCGAAGGAACTGCGGATTGATTTTCTGGAACAGGCCAAGGGCAACAAGGTCCTCGCCGTGGAAAAAATTCTTGCCCGCACCGGGTTCACCTGGGACCAGGTCTGTTACATGGGCGATGACGTCGTGGACCTGGGCGTCCTGCGGCGCGCCGGCATGGCCGCCACGGTGGCGGATGCCATCGACGAGACGAAAGCCGTGTCGCATTACGTGACGCGCGCGAACGGCGGACGCGGCGGCGTGCGCGAGGTGGTGGAGTTGATTTTGAAGGCGCAGAACCATTGGAAAAAACTGGTCGCGGAGAAGTCGGCTTAGCTATGGCGGCCAAACACAATTGCCTGGCGACGCTGCTGCTGGCCGGTCTGCTGGCCGGCGGCTGCGGGCGCACCACGTCCGTTGCGCCCCCGTCCCAGCCCGCGGCGCAGAACGCCCCGCCGCCGACATCCGAGGACGTGTTCAAACAGACCATCAATTACGACGCGCCTTACTTCACGCTCAAGAAGCTGGAGATTCGCGGAAAGACCGATTCATCCGCGCTGACTGAAAACGGCCTGCTCATCAAGGATTTTGAAATCTACACCTACCGGCTCGTGACCAACGATCCGGCCCACGTCACCAACGCGCTGGAAATGATTGTGTCCGCGCCCGAATGCCTCTTCAACCGGAACGAAGCCAGCGGCAGTTCTGGCGGGCCGTTGACCGCGCAGACGGCCGACGGGCGTTTTCTGATCCAGGGCACCGGTTTTCTCTGGCAGCAAAAGGGCACCAACGCGGCCCTTACCATCTCCAACAACGTTTTCACCACCGTCAAAAACGACCTCCTGACCGCCGGCGGTTCTGCGCCCGTTACCACGGAAACCGGCGGCCGGTTCATCTACATTCATTCGGACAGTTTCCGTTTCGACCGCAACGCCAATCTCATCACCTACCGGGACCACGTTCACGCGCAGGACGAGCAGCTCGACCTGACCTGTGACACCATCAACATCCGGCGCTCGACCAACGGCCCCATCAGCGAACTCGTGGCGGACGGAAACATCGCCGTCGTGGACAACATCACCCACGGCCGCACCACCGGCGAGCATGCGGTTTATTCCGATACCGGAGGCGGGCAGCTCGTGACGCTCACCGGCAATCCCTACTGGCAGAACGGCCCGCAGGAGGCAACGGCGCAGGCGTTCATTTTCAACCGGTCGCTCCACACCTTCAGCGCGCAGGGCGGCGCGCATTTCAAGCTGCCGGCCAGTTCCATCAGCAGTTCGGGCTTCCTGCTTGCGCCGCAAACGGGCGCCGATGAAAATGCGACGGTCGTCATGACCAACCTGGTGGATGTCTACGCCGGCGTCATCACCATGCAACTGCCGGCGACGACCAACGGCCCCCTCCAGGGCGTCACGGCCGAAACCAATGTCGTCATCGTGGATCCGGATCATCACAGCCAGGCCACGGGCGACTGCGCCGTTTACACCGCGGCGGACGGTTTGCTCGTATTGAGCGGCAAGGCGCAGTGGCAGTCGGATGAAGGCACGGCCCGCGCGGAAGTTCTCACGTTCGACCGGACGAACCTTGCCTTTGCCGCGCTTACCAATGCTTACTTGAAACTGCCGCTCTCCGCGCTGAACAAATCCCCCGCCTTCGGCAATTTTGCGGCACGAAATTCCGAAACCGCCAACCGGTTTCTGGAGGTGACCTCGGATTCCTACGATTATCGCGGAGACATGCTTACCTTTCACCAAAATGTGCATGCCGGTTTATTGGAGGGCGAAACACCGCTCGGCACCCTGGAGAGCGGCACCTTGACCGCAGGCTTCCTCCATACCAATGTCCTGAAGAACCTTGTGGCAGACAGCAACGTCCATCTCCGGCAACCGCCCACGCTGACCCCGGACGGCAAGACCGTAGAAAGCGATTTCACCTGCGACCGCGTGGAAATCCAGATGCGGACGAATGGGTCGCTGGAGTCCGCCGTCGCCACGGGCCGCGCGCTGGCCACACGAACAGAAACGTCCCCCAGAAGCGCCAGCCCGATCCACCTGACCCTGGCCTCGGACACGGTAAATGCTTCGTTCATGCCGGACACCAACGCCATCCAAACGCTCGTTGCCGACCATAACGTCGTAATGACCCGCGACGAGGACAAGGCCACCGGCGACAAGGTGGTTTATACCGCCACCAACGACACGGCTGTCCTGACCGGGCATCCCCGGCTGGAACGGTCCTATGCCGACATCACCGCGGACGATGCCATCATTTATGAGCTGGGGCAGGGCACGCTCCGGGCTCGAGGCCATCCCCAGGCCGTGCTTAAATTTCCAGCCGGCGGCCTAAGCCAGGCGAGTCTGCCGTCCTTACCCGGGCAAAATCCGAAATGAAGTGCGATACGGCATGAGTGAACCGGAAACCAAACCCGTTTTGAAAGTTGCCAACCCCGGCAAGCCGGTGGCCGCGGGCGTGGCCACTGACGCGCTCCTGGCGACCGAAAAGCTGCTCAAGGAATACCGCCAGCGGCGCGTGGTCAACGGCGTCTCCATTCACGTCAAGGCGGGCGAGATCGTCGGTTTGCTCGGCCCGAACGGCGCCGGCAAGACCACCACCTTCAACATGGTCGTGGGCATCGTGAAGCCGGACGAAGGCGTGGTGACCTTCTTGGGGCAGGACATCACGCGGCTGCCCATGCACAAGCGCGCGCGCCTGGGAATCGGTTATCTGACGCAGGAACCGTCGGTGTTCCGTAAACTGACCGTGGAGCAAAACATTCTCGCCATTCTGGAAACGTGCGACATGGACCGCCAGGAACGCGCCGTCCGCCTGAAGTATTTGCTCGATGAACTGGACATGACGCGGCTGGCCAAGAGCATGGCGTATACGTTGAGCGGCGGCGAAAAGCGGCGGCTGGAAATCACCCGCGCCCTGGTCACCAGCCCGAAACTGATGTTGCTGGACGAACCGTTCAGCGGCATCGATCCCATCGCGGTCTATGAGGTCCAGAAGATTGTGCGGCGGCTGAAGGAGCGCGGCCTGGGCATTTTGATCACCGACCACAACGTGCGCGAGACCCTGAAATTGATTGATCGCGGCTACATCATTCACAAGGGCGAGGTGCTGGTCGAGGGTTCGGCGGAATTCCTGGCCAACGACCCGAACGCGCGCGAGATTTACCTGGGCCCGGAATTCAACATGTGATTGAATTTGGCGCTGGTTTTCCGGCGCGGATTGGGGTTATGTTGCCAATCATGATTGCGAATGCGCTGAAATCGCGAATCCCGGACGATTCATCCTCTCATTGTCCCAATCCGCATTCCGCCCAGCGAACACCATGCAACGCGACGTCATCACAGTAGAACGTTTTTACACCACCCAGACCGCCGCGCTGGATTTGAAGCTGGTGGCCGGCGCGAGCGGGCTAAAGCGCATCATCCGCGAACCCACGGTGAACCGGCCCGGCCTGGTCCTCACCGGATTTACCCGCTACTTCGCCAACAAGCGCATGCAGGTCATCGGCAATGCGGAGGCGTATTACCTCAAGTCGCTCAGCCATGAGGAGCGCAAACAGCGGTATGCCACGCTTTTTTCGTACAAAATTCCCTGCCTGGTCTTCAGCCGCGGGATGAACCCGGATCGTTTGCTGCTCAAGGCGGCCGAGGAGGCGGACGTGCCGGTTTTTCAAACGCCGCTCATCACCATGCGGTTCATCAACCTGGCGACAATGTCGCTGGAAATGATGTTCGCGCCGCACGGCACGGAAATGGGCAGCATGGTGGACATCCTGGGCGTGGGCGTCATCATCCGCGGCGAAAGCGGCATCGGCAAGAGCGAGAGCGTCCTGGCGCTGATTGAGCGCGGTTACAGCCTCGTGGCCGACGACATCACCAAGGTCACGCTCATGGACGGCCGGGAAGTCATTGGCACCAGCGCGGAACTGACCCGCAACCATATGGAGGTGCGCGGCATCGGCATCATCAATGTCGCGGCGATGTTCGGCGTCAAAAGCATCCGCACCGAGAAACAGGTGGACCTGGTGGTGAGCCTGAAGGCATGGAACGACGTGCCGGACGTGGACCGTGTGGGCATGGACGAGGAATTTGTCGGCATCCTGGGCGTGGACATCCCGCACATCACCATTCCGGTGCGGCCGGGCCGGGACCTGGCGCGGTTGATTGAAGTGGCGGCGTTTCAGACGAAATTAAAGGCGTCGGGCTACAATCCGGCCAAGGAATTAAACGACCGGCTGATTTCGCGGATGGCGGGCACGAGAACCATTTAGACTATTTTGATTTTCATGGAGCAAAGACGTGACTTGGGCGGGAGGCTGGGTAATATGGCTTGGATGGAAATTCAATTGAATACGCAAACGAATTGATGACAAAAGAAGTTCAAGTATCAAACAAGCTCGGCATCCATGCGCGGCCCGCCGCCATGTTCGTCAAGGTGGCCAGCCGTTACAAAACGAACATCTTCGTCGAGAAGGACGGGGAAACGGTGAATGGCAAGAGCATCATGGGCCTGATGATGCTTGCGGCCGGACCGGGCGCGAAATTGAAGGTCCATGCGGACGGCTCGGACGCCGCGGAGGCATTGACCGAACTGGAAGCATTGATGGAACGCAAGTTTAACGAGGAATAGGAAGCCCTCGTTTTCGACAATCTCTGCTGGCGCGGGCCAATGGCCGCACTTTTGCCCCTTGAACTTTCGCCGTTGGACTTTAGTCTTTCTGCATGGCTGGCACTGAAATTGATGTCAAGTATGTGGCCCATCTGGCCCGGATCGCGCTCACGCCCGCGGAGGAGCAAAAAATCGGCGCGCAACTCGGCAACATCCTCGGCTACATCGAGAAATTGAAGGAACTGGACGTGAGCCTGGTCGAGCCGACCGCCCACGCGGTGCCGATGGTAAACGTCACCCGGCCCGATGAAATCCGGCCTTCGTTGTCGAACGAAGAGGCGTTGCGCAACGCCCCCGCGCAGGCCAACGGCTTGTTTCTCGTGCCCAAAATTGTCGAATAAACCCCGCCACGTTTATGATCAAATCCATCGCGTTTTTTTCCTATGTCGTCAAGGACATGGCCCGCGCCCGGAAATTTTACGAGACCTCGCTGGGGCTGACCGTGGGCATGAATTTTGCCGATCAATGGGTGGAATACGAGGTCGCCGGCCAGACCTTCGCCATCACCTGCATGGACACCGGCCATCAGGCCGGGGTCAAGGGCGGCATCGTGGCCTTCGAGGTCGATGACTTCGAAACCGCGCTCGTGCGGCTCAAGGCAACGCAGGCGAAGTTCATTTTGGACAAGTACGAGACGCCTGTCTGCAATTTCGCCGTCGTCGCCGATCCCGATGGCAACGAAGTCATGATCCACCGGCGCAAGGCTTAAAATCATTCCGCCCTCATGTTGAACCAGCTCAGCATTTCCGAACTGACCGCGAAAATCGCCCGGCGCGAGGTCTCGGCCCGCGAAGCCACGCAGGCCTGCCTCGACCGCATCCAGCAAGTGGACGGCAAAATCCATGCCTTCCTGACCTATGACGCCTCGGATGCGCTGGCACAGGCGGACGCGGTGGACAAGGCCGTGGCCGGCAGCGCCACGGCGGCGGAGCGTCCCCTGCTCGGTGTGCCCGTCGGCATCAAGGACGTGCTGGCCGTGAAAAATCAACCGTTGAATTGCGCGTCGAAAATCCTCGGCAAGTTTATCTCGCCCTATGACGCAACGGTCATTGAAAAACTCCGCGCGGCGGGCGCGATTGTTTTTGGGCGGTTGAACATGGACGAATTTGCGATGGGCAGTTCGACCGAAAACTCCGCGTTTGGCGCGACGCGCAATCCCTGGGACACGACGCGGATTCCCGGCGGTTCCTCGGGCGGGTCGGCCGCGGCGGTCGCCGCCGGCGAATGCATCGCCTCCCTCGGCAGCGACACCGGCGGTTCCATCCGGCAACCGGCCGCGTTGTGCGGTTGCGTGGGACTGAAGCCGACCTACGGCCGCGTTTCGCGTTACGGGCTGGTGGCCTTTGCCTCATCGCTGGATCAAGTCGGGCCGTTCACGCGCAGCGCGCGCGACGCCGCCACGATGCTGGAAGTTTTGAGCGGGCTGGATCCGCGCGATTCCACAAGCGTGCCGCAGCCGGTACCGCGTTACGCCGCCGGTTTGACGGGCGACATCCGCGGCCTCAAGCTGGGGTTGCCCAAGGAATACATGATCGGCGGGCTGGACCCGCAGGTCAACCAGGCGGTGCAAACCGCCGTAAAGCAATTGCAGAAGCTCGGCGCGGAAATTGTCGAGATTTCCCTGCCGCACACCGATTACGCCGTCGCCACCTACTACATCATTGCCACCGCCGAGGCGAGCGCGAACCTGGCGCGGTTTGACGGCATCCGCTACGGCGCGCGCGTGGACGGCGACGACCCGATTTCGCTTTACGGCCGGACGCGCGAGGCGGGCTTTGGTCCCGAGGTAAAGCGCCGCATCATCCTCGGCACCTATGTTCTGAGCAGCGGCTATTACGATGCCTATTATCTGCGCGCCCAGAAAGTCCGCACCCTCATCCGCCGGGATTTTCTCAAGGCGTTCGAAACCGTGGACGCCATCGTCACGCCCACAACGCCGACGGCCGCGTTTCGCATCGGAGAGAAATCTGACGATCCGTTGCAGATGTATTTGTCCGATATTTTCACCATTTCCTGCAACCTTGCCGGCATCTGCGGCCTGAGTCTGCCATGCGGATTTACGGCCGGTCCCCGGCTGCCCATTGGCCTCCAATTGCTGGGCAAGCCGTTCGGCGAGGAGACCATTCTGAAGCTCGCCCACGCCTACGAACAGGGCACTGAATGGCACCGGGAGAAGCCGCCGCTCGAATGAGCCGGAAACGGGTGATCGTTTCGGGTGCAGGCTGACGCCGGTCCAACCCGGGAAAAGTCGCAAATCGCCTGCAAAAATGGTTAATTGAAGGCAAACCGTTCAATTTCGTCCCGGGTGAGAGAGTTGTAGTATTATCCCTTGTAGATTGGCCCGGTTAATGCTTTTTTAATTTCCGCGACAACCAGACGGACCATTGGGGTCGGCTCGTGTTCGTGGATTTGAGAAAGATTCTTTTCACGGATGAAGTCATTTTCTCGCATGGGATGTGCGGCGGTTGTGATAATCGGCGCGGTTGTCCTTTTAGGATGGCTGGCCGATTGGGAGGTGTGCAAACAATTGTTGCCGGGGATGGTGGCCATGAACCCCGCGACGGCGGTTTGCTTCATCCTGTCGGGTGTGTCGCTCTGGCTGCTGGACGGGGCGGACGCGGGCTTGACCGGCACGCGGGCGCGTCGAATTGCCCGGGCGTGCGCAATCATCGTCGGTCTGGTGGGGTTGGTGAGGCTCGGCGGATATTTGACGGGATGGAATCTGCCGGTGGACCAGTTTCTTTTCCATGACAAACTGACCGCCTCCGCGACCGGCGCGCCAAATCGCATGGCTCCGAACACTGTCTTGAATTTTCTATTTATTGGGCTGGCGCTGTTGTCGCTGGATGTGCGCACGCGCAAGGGCCATTACCCCGCGCAATTCCTCAGTCTCGCGGTCGGCGGCCTCGCGCTCCTGGCGCTGACGGGTTACATCTTTGGCGTCACGGAATTCTATCGCTTCACACACCTGAGGCCGATGGCGTTGAACACGGCCTTCAGTTTTTTTGTTTTATCACTGGCGCTGCTGGGCGCGCGGCCTGGACGCGGCCTGACGCGGGTGCTGATCAGCGACACCACGGGCGGACTGATGATGCGCCGCCTGCTGCCGACGGCGATGCTCCTTCCGCTGGCGCTGGGACTCGTCTGGCGGAGCGCCGAGCATGCGGGATATTTCGGCCCGGGGTTTGGGCTGCCGGTCACGGTGGTCAGCAGCGTGGCCATCTTTGCCATCGTCCTTTATTTCAACGCCAACTGGCTTGACCAGGCGGACCGGGAACGCCGGCAGGCCGAGACCGCGTTGCGCCAGTCCGCGGAACAAGTCCGGACGCTCTACAACCAGGCGCCGTGCGGATATCATTCGCTGGACGCGGACGGAAAAATCGTCACGATCAACGACACGGAACTGGCGTGGCTGGGTTACAAGCGCGAGGAGGTGGTTGGCCGCAGGCATATCATTGATTTTCTCACCCCGCAGAGCAGGGAAATCTTCAGCGCGAAGTTTCTCCAGCTCAAGCAGCGCGGCGAAGTAAAGGACCTTGAACTTGAATTTCAACGCCGCGATGGGACCGTGATGCCGGCGCTGGTGAACGCCATCGCCGTCACCGACGGCCCGGGCGGCGCGTTTCAGACTCGCGCGAGCGTCTTTGACATCAGCGCCCGTAAACTGGCGGAAGAGCAGCGCAACCGTTTTTTCACGCTTTCGCTCGACCTTTTCTGCATCGCGGGCTTCGACGGATATTTCAAGAAACTAAACCAGGCGTGGGAAAAGACGCTGGGTTATACTTGCGAGGAACTGCTGGCCGCGCCCTACCTGGACTTCATCCATCCCGACGACCGGCCAAAGACGAGCACCGCGGCGGAAAAAAATTCGCAGGGAATAAACGCCGTTTCCTTCGCCAACCGTTACCGCTGCAAGGACGGCTCCTACCGGTGGCTGGTGTGGAACGCCACGCCGGTGATCGAGCAGGGATTGATCTATGCCGTCGCTCGGGACATCACGGAACAGAAGCGCGTGGATGATTCCATCAAGCAGTTGAACGAGGATTTGCGGGAGCGCACCACGCAGCTTGAAACCCTCAACCAGGAACTCGAGGCCTTCTCCTACAGCGTCTCGCATGACCTACGCGCCCCCGTGCGGCACATCAGCGGGTTCGTGGATCTGCTCGGGAAGCAGGACATCGGCGACGACCCGAAGACGCAGCGTTACCTGGGATTCATCGCCGAATCCGCGCGGCACATGGGCCAGCTCGTGGACGATCTGCTTTCCTTTTCCCGGATGGCCCGCACGGAAATGACCTTTGGCCGGGTCCGCCTGACGCAACTGGTGGAGGAAGTCCGCGGGCAATTGGCGGGCTCGTGCGCCAGCCGCGTCATCAAGTGGCGCGTCGGCGCTCTGCCGGAGGTCTGCGGTGACGCCGCCATGCTGCGCCTCGTGTTTGTTAATTTGCTCGCCAATGCCATCAAATACACCGGCAAAAAACCGGCTGCAGAAATTGAAATCGGCAGCAACGCCGCCGGCGAGGAGGACGTCATCTTCGTCCGCGACAACGGCGTCGGATTTGACATGAAATACGTCGACAAGCTGTTTGGCGTGTTCCAGAGGCTGCATCGCAACGATGAGTTTGAAGGCACCGGCATCGGACTGGCCAATGTCCGGCGAATCGTCCACCGGCACGGCGGACGCACTTGGGCAGAAGGGGCGGTTGACGAGGGCGCCACCATTTATTTTTCGCTTCCGCGCAAGCCGAATCCCCAACCCGCAACCATCACCCCGCCACGATCATGATACAATTCAAGCGCATCCTACTGGTTGAAGACAGCGAAAAGGACATCGAACTCGCCCTTGCCGCCCTGGGCGAACACAATCTGGCCAATGAAGTCATCGTGGTTCGCGACGGGGCGGAGGCGCTGGACTTCCTGTTCCGACGCGGTGAATTCGCCGACCGGACGCCCGGGCTGCCGGTGGTGGTCTTGCTCGACCTTAAAATGCCGAAGGTGGACGGCCTGGACGTGCTCAAACAGGTGAAGAACGATCCGGAATTGAAACGCATTCCGGTCGTGATGATGACTTCCTCGCGCGAGGAGCAGGACCTCGTCAAAAGCTACGCCCTGGGCGCCAATGCCTATGTGGTGAAACCTGTGGATTTCCAGCAATTTGTGGACTCCATCAAGCAGATCGGCTTTTTCTGGGCCATCCTCAACGAACCGCCTCCCGGTTGCGCGGCCAAGCCTCAAACCGCCGCCAGCAAACGCTCCGTCGGTGCGCCCCGCCCGTAAACGCCCATGAAAACGCCCCTCCATATCCTGCATCTGGAAGATAATTTGAAGGACGCCGCGTTGATCGAGGCGTTTCTGGAAACCGAGGGCATCTCCTGCGACATTGTCTGCGTTTCGCGGCGCAACGAATTCTGCGCGGGGCTGGAAAAGCCGGACCTCGATTTGATACTTTCGGACTTCAGCATGCCGGGGTTCGACGGATTGTCGGCCCTGGACCTGGCGCGAAAGCACCGCCCGGATGTGCCGTTCATTTTCCTGTCGGGCACGATTGGCGAGGAACTCGCCGTGGAGGCGCTGAAGGAGGGCGCCACCGATTATGTCATCAAGGACCGCATGACGCGGCTGCCCATCGCCATCCGGCGCGCCCTCCGCGAGCGTGAAGACTCAAAACAACGCCGCGCGATGGAGGAGGAATTGCGGAAGAGCGAGGAAAGATTCAAATATGCGGCGCGCGCGACGCAGGACATGGTTTGGGAATGGGACCTGGTCCGGAACGAAGTCTGGCGGAGCGATAATTATCAAACCCTCTTCGGCAAGCTTCCCGGCGAAACCGGCACGGGCATCGAATCCTGGCACCAGCACATCCATCCCCAGGACCGCGACCGTGTCGTCACCGGGATCCGCGCCGCGATTGATTCAGGCCAGGAGACCTGGCTGGAAGAATACCGCTTCCTCCGCGCCGACGGTTCACCCGCCAACGTCTTTGCCCGCGCCTACATCATCCGTGATGCCAAGGGCAAGGCGGTGCGGATCATCGGCGCTACCATGGACATTACCACGCGCAAGCAGGCGGACGAACGCATCCGGGAACAGGCGGCGTTGCTGGACCGCGCGCAGGAAGCGATCAGTCTCAATGACATGTCCCAGCAAATCCTTTACTGGAACAAGGGCGCCGAACGGCTTTACGGCTGGACGCCCGCCGAGGCGCTCGGCAAGAACGCCAATGACCTGCTTTTTCAGGGTGATTTGTCCGCCCCGCACGAAGCCCTGCGCCACCTCATCCGCCAGGGCGAATGGCAGGGCGAACTGAACCAGGTGACCAAGACGGGGAAAAAGGTGATCATCGAAAGCCGGTGGACATTGCTACGCGATGACCGGAACGAACCCAAATCCATCCTGGTCATGAATGCCGACATCACCGAGCGCAAGCGCCTGGAGGCCGAGTATCTGCGCACCCAGCGGGTGGAAACCATCGGCGCGCTGGCGGGCGGCATCGCGCATGATTTGAACAACACGCTGGCGCCGGTGCTGATGGGCATCAATCTCCTGCGCAAGGAGTCCCTGTCCCCCGAAACCGCGCGGATGCTTGACCTCATGGACAAGAGCGCGCTCCGGGGTTCGGAAATGGTGAAGCAGATTCTCTCCTTCTCGCGCGGCGTCGGTGGGCATCTGGCCGTCATCGATGTGCGGCATCTGGTCGAGGAAATGGTGCGGCTGGCCGAAAAAACATTCCCGCGTTCAATCAAGATTCTGACGACACTCCCCGAGGATATGGCGCGCGTCCGGGGCAACGCGACCCAGTTGCATCAGGTGCTGCTGAACTTGTGCGTCAATGCGCGCGACGCCATGCCCGAAGGCGGGACGCTCACGATTGAAGCCGCCAACGCCGCGCTGGACAACAAGAGCCTGCCGGCAGGCCGCGGGCTGAACGCCGGCGCGTATGTGATTCTGAAGGTGTCCGACACGGGCCACGGAATTGCGCCGGAGTTGTTGGGCAGGATATTCGAACCGTTTTTCTCGACGAAGGAATTGAACCGCGGAACCGGCCTGGGGCTTTCCACGACGATGGGCATCGTCAAAACCCACGGCGGCTTCCTAGATGTGACCAGTGGAGTCGGAACCGGCTCGACGTTCAAGGTCGGGCTGCCGGCGCTGCCGCCAGGGGCGAAATGATCCCCCGGCTTGAGGCCGGATTTTACGCGACCAGCTCCGGCAGCGTGAAATAAAAGGCCGCACCCCGGCTGACCCGGCTTTCCGCCCAAACCCGTCCGCCATGGCGGTTGATGATCCGCTGGACGATGGCCAGGCCGATGCCCGTGCCGGGAAATTCACCGGGCGAATGGAACCGCTCAAACGCCCCGAAGAGCCGTTGCGCGTATTCCATACTGAAGCCCACGCCGTTGTCGCGGACGAAAAACGCCCGCACTCCGTTGCCCTCAATCACCCCGAACTCGATTTCGGCGGAGGACTGTCCGCTTACAAATTTCCATGCGTTGGAGAACAAATTCTCAAACACAATCTTCAGCATCCGGGCGTCCGCGCGCGCGACCAGTCCCGGGGCCACCACGAGCCGCACCCGCCGTTCGGGCTCGGCCTTCTGCAATTCACCCAGGACCGCCTCCGCCATGAGGCTCAGGTCGACCGGAGCTCGGTTCAAATCGTGGCGGCTGACGAACGAAAGCTTCAACAGATCGTCGATCAATTCACCCATGCGCCGCGCCGCGCCGGTGATGTTTTCGAGGACACTGCGGCCGGTGGCATCCAGTTGCTGCGCATGAGAACCCAGCAATTTCTGGCTGTAGTTGTTGACGCTCCGCAGCGGCGCGCGAAGCTCATGCGCCACCGAATACGCGAAGGCCTCGAGTTCCTTGTTCGCCGATTCAAGCCGGGCGGTGCGCTCCGTGACCTTGTTTTCCAAATCTTCCTTCAGGCGCTGGAGTTCGTCCTCGGCGCGCTTCAAGGCGGTCAGGTTGCGCGCCACCGCAATCAGGCCCGACGGTTTGCCGGCGGCATCACGCTGCACGGCAATGTTGCAGAGCACGGGCGTGCGGTGCCCGTCCCGATGCAGCAATTCCAGCGGGCAATCCGGAAGGAAACCACCGCCCCGCGCCCGCTGCTGCGCGGCCCGCGCCTCCAGCGGATTGGTAAAATATCCGGCGAGATCAGCCCCGATGATTTCCGCGCGGCCAAAGCCGGTGGCCATTTCCATGGCGGCGTTCGCATAAGTAATCTTTCCGTCCAGACTGGTGGTCGCGATCGGATCACGCACGGCTTCGATCAGGCAACGGCCGCTGCCGGCCGACAACGGGGGTTTGCCCGCGTTTTCGTCAAGCATGTCCATTCTTATTTCTGCTGCTGTCATGTCTTTCGGCTGATTCTTTTTTTCGTTCATTATAAATCTCTGATCCGTTCGGGCCGTTTCCGGGGGACAATGCGTCCGTGGTCATTGAAATCCGGGGATAACATTCCGTTTCAAGCCGATGCCGGCGGACAACTGGCACAACCACGCGAAATCCAGTTCGGATTCGCTTCAGATTGGGCTTCAATCCGCCACCACCGGGGCGTGAATGTGTAAGCCAAGCCGCCAAATCCAGCCAATACCTTTTTCCTTCCCAATTGATGCTTTTGAGTTATCGTCGAGAACCATGGAACTCCGTCATCTGCGCTGCTTTGTTGCCGTTGCGGAAGACCTGAATTTCCGCAAAGCGGCCCAGCGGTTGCACGTGGCGCAACCGGCGCTCAGCCGCACCATCAAGCACCTGGAAGAGGAGGCGGGCGTCACCCTCCTGGCGCGGAATCAACGGTCCGTCGAACTGACCTCGGCCGGCCGCAGCCTGCTGGTTGATGCGCGCCGCCTGCTTCAGGAAGCCCAGAGCGCCGTGACCCGGGCACGCCAGTGCGCCCATGGCGTTCGCGCCACGCTGCGGGTCGGCCTGAGTGAATCCATCGAGGAAACCAAATTGCTGCGCCGCGCCCTGCCCGCATTCCGCCATCAGTTCCCCGAGGTGAAACTTGAATTGCACGACTTGTTTTCCATTTTGCAAATCGAGGCGCTGCGCAAACACGAACTGGATGCCGGCATTATGTTCCATGCCGCCCCGGACCGTTCGCTGGTCATCGTCCCGCTCGAGGAACTGGAAGTCCGGCTTGCCGTACCAACGACCAATCCCCTCGCCAAAAAAACCTCCGTCCACCTCAGCGAACTCGCCGGCCAGTCCTTCATCATGTTCGCGCGCCGCTGGTGGCCGACCTTGTACGACCGCCATCTTGAGCTTTGCCGGCAGGCGGGATTCGAGATGCATATCAGCGAGGAAACGGGGCGGATGGATACCGGGATGCGGCGCGTCGCGGCGGGCGCAGGCATCATGATCACCTTGATCCACGTCGCCCAACGCGAAACCGCCGGGGTGGCGTGCCTCAAGCTGCGCGATTGGCCGCTCAGCTATCAATCCCACCTGGTCTGGCGCCGGGACGATCAATCACCGCTGCTCGCCGCCTTTGTCAAAAGCCTGCTGCCGGGAGTCCTGGCAACAGGGGGCCGGCCAATGGCGCCGCATTGACGTGGCGCCGGTGAGTGGCAGAAGTTCTGGCGTTGCCAACGAGGATGTCTCCATCTACCATGCTTGTTCCCGATGAACCAGCGCGGGAAAACGGTCGAAATGGCTGAGTATAAAGTAAAATTTGAGGTCTTCGAAGGACCGCTCGATTTGCTCCTTTACCTGATCAAAAAGGAGGAGGTGGACATTTATGATGTCAACCTGACGGACCTGGCGGCGCAATTCATTGAATACATTGACGTGATGCGGATGCTGGACCTGGAGGTGGCCGGCGAGTTTCTGGTGATGGCATCGACGCTGATGTACATCAAGAGCCGGGAATTGTTGCCGCTGGAGCAGCAGGTGCAGGTGGAAGGCGAGGAAGACGGCGAAGACCCGCGCTGGGAACTGATCCGGCAACTCGTCGAGTACAAGAAATTCAAGGACGCGGCAACACAGTTGCAGGCGCTGGAGGCGCGGCAGGAGAATGTTTTCCCGCGGCTGCCCGGCAAGCCCGAACTGGCTATGGAAACGCCGCGCATGAAGCCGGAGGTTTCCTTGTTTGATTTGCTCAACGCAGTGAGCGCGATTCTGAAACGCGTGAACCAGCGCGACGATTCGAAGGACGTGTTTGAAGACAAATGGACGGTAAGCGAGAAGATAGAGCAAATCATGAAGGCGCTGGCGGAAAGGGGCCGGCTGATTTTCTCGGAATTGTTCGCGGGCGCAACGAGCCGGACGGAAGTGGTGGTGACGTTTCTGGCGCTGCTGGAATTGA
Organism: Verrucomicrobiia bacterium; assembly: GCA_035570675.1. Classification (GTDB taxonomy): domain Bacteria; phylum Verrucomicrobiota; class Verrucomicrobiia; order Limisphaerales; family Pedosphaeraceae; genus DATMLG01. The sequence continues at coordinate 15,698 of DATMLG010000377.1, forward strand.
TACGGTTAAGACAATTGGGAATCACCCAGGCAGAGGCCTTTGGAGAAATTGAAATCAGCCGGGCGGCGGAGGCCGGGACGGCGCCGGCCGAAGGGGCGACCCAACCGGCGGGCACAGAAAACTGAACATGGAACTGAAATTTGTACTGGAATCGCTGTTGTTCTCGGCCCAAAAGCCGCTGAACGCGCGGGAATTGAAGGACATCCTGTCCGAGGCGGCCGAACACGCGGAGGGGGATGAAGCCGTGAAGGCGTTCAAGAAGGTGCGCGAGGAACTGGTGACGGCGGTGCTGGAGGAACTGGCGCGCGAGCATGAAACAGCGGCGCGAAGCTACCGGCTCGTGTGCGTGGCGGGCGCGTGGCAATTTGTGAGCCAGCCGGAATTCGCGCCGTGGCTGAAGGCCTTGGTCGGCGTGAAGGCGCGGCCGTCGCGGCTGTCGCAACCGGCGTTGGAAACGCTGGCGATCATCGCGTACCGCCAGCCGATTACGCGGGCGGAGATTGAGCAGGTGCGCGGCGTGGCGGTGGACGGGGTGATGCAAACGCTTTTGGAGCGCAGCCTTGTTGAGCAAACAGGCCGGGCGGAAGTAGTAGGCCGGCCGATGACCTATGGCACCACGCCGTTGTTCCTGGAATATTTTGGATTGCGCGCGCTGGAAGATTTGCCGGCGGCGGATGAACTTCGCCGGATACCGGTGACGAAACCGGAGACGCTGGCAACCGCGGACCCCGGCCTGGCAACTACGCCGCCGGAGCAGCTTTCCTTGCAAAATCCGGAAACGAAAACTGAAAAGGTAGAGACCGCCCCGGGGCAATAACAGGGTTTAGGCATGAACATTCCCGAACATCGCAAGGCGATTGACCGGCTGGACGCGCAAATCGTGAAGCTGTTGAACGACCGCACCCGGCACGTGCTGGGCATCGGCGAAATCAAGCTCAAGGCGGGTGAGGAAATTTACGCGCCGCATCGCGAACGCGCGGTGTTCCACCGCATTTGCAAACTGAACGAGGGGCCGATGACCGATGACTCGCTACGGGCGATTTACCGGGAGGTGATGTCCAGCGCATTGTCGCTGGAAAAATCCATGAACATCGCGTATCTCGGGCCGGAGGCGACATTCACGCACCAGGCGGCGATACGAAAATTCGGGTCTAGCCTGCGTTACTCGGCGCAAAAGACGATTGCGGACGTGTTCTCTGAGGTGACGAAGAACCGGGCGGATTACGGCGTGGTGCCGGTGGAAAATTCGACGGAAGGGGTGGTGACCCACACGCTGGACATGTTCGTGGAAAGCGAACTGAAGATCGTGGCGCAAATCATCCTGCCCATTCAGCATTGCCTGCTGACGAACGGACGGAAGAGTCGCATCAAGAAGTTATACGGCCATCCGCAGACGCTCGGCCAATGCCGCGGCTGGCTGCAGAACAATTTGCCGGGCGTGGAAATCATCGAGACCTCCTCGAACGCGCGTTCGGCGGAACTGGCGGCAAAGGAAAAGCACTCGGCAGCCATCGCCGGCGTGCTGGCGGCGGAACGCTACGGCCTGCAAATCGTGGAAAGCGACATCCAGGACAACTCGGCGAACGCGACGCGCTTCCTCGTGCTGGGCCGGAAATGCAGCCCGCCCACGGGCCGGGACCGGACGAGCCTGATGTTGAGCGTGACGCACAAGGTCGGGGCGTTGCACCAGGCGCTGGCGGCGTTCCGGCGGTTCAAGCTGAACATGACGAAGATCGAATCGCGCCCGAGCAAGCGCAAGGCGTGGGAATATTTCTTTTTTATTGATTGCGACGGCCACGCGCAGGACAAAAAGGTGGCCCGCACCATTAAAAATTTGGGCGAACACTGCAACTTCGTAAAAATCCTCGGCTCCTACCCCAACGCAGAATAATTTCCGAACGCAAAAACAGTTTTGCGGTCAAAC
>DATMLG010000378.1:0-5336 GCA_035570675.1 Verrucomicrobiia bacterium
TGGAAATTACGGCCGCGGTTGAGCCGTTTGAGATCGGGAGGGGATTTTCGTTGCGGGTACTGCGGGCGGGGAAGCCGCGAGCCGCATTCCTTCCTCGCTGTCTCGCTGTCGCCGGCAGTTGATGGAGTCGCGCAATCTGAGTTTGGCGGCTGCGGGGTATAAACTGGGGTTTCGTCCGAGCGGGCGCGCCAGTTCTTCAGGATTTATGAAATTGATAGGGCGACCGGCGCCCGCGACAGGCAGTCCCGCCAGCGGTCGGCGTGTCGAGGAGTTCGTCGTTTGACAAGGATTGGCTCCTAAGCACTCCGGATTGAGCCTAAGCCGCTGAAAGTTAACTGGCAAACTGACAAATCTTAATACCCCCTGACACAGCGAAAGCCAACTGTGTCGCCTGCCGCCTGAGGATTCACATAAAAACGAGCGGCGCACCGTGCAAACATGGCGGTAAAATCCCAGCAACCACCGCGCAATACACGGAAGGGGGATCCAGCCCCGGTTACCGGCCCACTGGGATCAATTCCTCCCAAATATGGACTGCCATTTGGATAGGGCGGCGGCGCATACCAATCCCAACAGTACTCGTAAACATTCCCAGCCACATCGTACAGGCCATATCCATTCGCCCCAAACGACCCCACCGGACTTGTATATGGCGTTCCTCCAATGATTCCAATTGAGTTGGGACCGCCTGGTCCCAAATCATACGCCGGAGGGGAGCCCGCCACTTCGCCGCTTGTGTAATTTGCCTGGGCTTCAGAAATCGTGTCGCCCCACGGAAACCGTTGCGCTGGCAAGCCGCCACGCGCTGCTTTCTCCCACTCCGCCTCCGTCGGTAACCGATATCCACTATTCGTCCAATTCACGTAAGGTTTCACCAATCCGTTGGTGTACTCCTCGGTTAAATTAATGTCAGTGAAATACGCTGGCGGCAAGCCCGCCCTCCGCGACTGCGCATTGCACCATTTTACAGCGTCAAACCAATCCACGGTTTGCACTGGTTGATTCGCCGCCTTGCCGGAACCGGAGTTGTCAAACTCATATCCGTTGTTCGTGGCCCAGTTATAGACCGAAAGCCATTGGGCGTAGCGCACTAAATTTATATCCATATAAAAGGCCGATACCATTGCGTTTGTGGGAATGGCATCGTTGATTCCATCGAGCGTGTCTCCAATCGTGAATGATCCCTCAGGAATGAGCACCATCCCCGAAGGGGCTTCGGGCTCGCTTAGCCGAAAGAACATTTGAGCGCCGGAAATGGGATTGGTAACTATTTTCTGCCCGCCAACACTGGTTGGTTCCAGAGAAATGGCGCTCCAATGTTCACTGGAAAAAAGGTTCGTTGCAAATTGCAACTTGTACCGAGAATAATCAAATCCGGCGGCATTCGCCGGCCACGACACAATAACGTTGGCTGCGCTTGGCATGATCGCAAGTTGCGGCGCGAAAGAGAGGGCAAAAACAATGCCTCCTCCATTCGTGCCGGAAGATGCCATCGTTCCATATAAAGTGTTACCCGAGCGAATCAAGCCAGCCATCGGATTGCCTCCATCACTTGCGCCCTTAAAACTATAAAGCGTGGCAAAACCTCCACCGTTGGTATTGACGGCGAACACTGTACCTTTGCCGGAGGGGCCGCCATACAAGGCCGTCCCGTATAGGGTGTTGCAAGATAGAATAAGTTCACTCGACGGATTGGACCCGTCGCCATTCGTATAGGGATCAGAAACAGTCGGTGTGAAATCATAGAGGTTTGTAAAACCAGTGCCATCAGTTTGAATGGCGAACACCGTGCCGAAGCCCGCGCCGTGGTTGTCAAAATTCGTGCCGCCATTTTGGGTCGTTCCGTACAAGGTATTGCCCGACAAGACCAACGAGTCCAAGGGATAATGCCCGTCGTTCCCGACAAAACTATGCAGATTTGTAAAGTCTGTGCCGTCACAATTGATGGCGAATATCGTGCCATCATTCGAACTTCCCCCATCCGCTGTTGTCCCATACAGAGTAGTGCCTGACAAAACCAACCCGCCCTGTGGAACCGCTCCTTCATCGGGAGAACCCGCGAAATTATGCAAATTTGTGAATCCCGTGCCGTCAGTGTTTAAAGCGAACACCGTTCCTTCCTTATATGCGCCACCGAACTCAGTCGTTCCATACAACCTGTTGCCCGCAAATAGCAAGCCGCTCCACGGATTCGCTCCGTCCTGGTTGGTGTAAGGATAAGGAAAATCTGCCGAGAAATTATAAAGATTCGTAAACCCCGTGCCGTCAGCGTTGACACGGAACACCGTGCCGTACCCCTCGCTGCCGCCATTAAATGTAGTGCCATACAGCGTGCCGCCTGATAAGACCAGTCCCGCCTGCGGATTGGCGCCCTCATGCGGATAACCGGCGAATACATGAAGATTCGTAAACCCGGTGCCGTCAGTGTTTACGGCGAACACACTGCCGCTATTGGAACTTCCGCCGTAGGCAGTGGTCCCGTACAGCGTGTTGCCCATTAAAATCAATGCGTCAAACGGGCGAGCTCCATCACTATTCGTATAGTATGGTGGAGAATTAGAGGTCTTAGCGAAGGCCGTGAATTCATGCAGGACCCTGAAAGTCTGCGCGTTCAAGGCCGGTATGACAGCCAAACCCACCAGCAATTGCGGGAACAGGCGAAGCACGCTGGTTTTTATCATACGCTTTTAATGGGGACGCTCTATCAGCTTAACAACAGTTCTCCGGATTATTAGTCGCATAAAGCGGCGACAATAAAACGGGTTGCGCGTCGCGGCGACAGGCGTACAGCGCCATCTCAACCAACTCGTTCTCGGCGGGCTTAGAACCTCACGTTGAGCCTCATTTCTTCAAATCCTCGGCGATGGTGGCGAATTGTTCGAGGGCGGCTTCCAGGTCGTCCGTGATTTACTGGGCGATGACTTCCGGCGCCGGCAGGTTTGCGGATTCTTCGAGGGAATCGTCCTTCAGCCAGAAAATGTCCAGGTTCACCTTGTCGCGCTTGGGATGGTGGAGGCGGCGGGAGTTGAACCCGCGTCCCAGGTTAATCAACCAGCCGCGACTACATGCTTAGTCAGACGAGAGTTTTCATCCGTGCGATAACGCTCTGACCCGAGTCGCACAGCCTAGCCCGCATGAAATTTTCTCGACCCTTCGCGCGCGGTCTCCGCGTCGGATCCAGCCTGCTGTGGCGTTCATCCACCGTAGCAGGTGTCCGGTGGCGAACGTCGTGGCACTTAGGCCGCGAGAGCTAGTTCTTGATTAGCTTTTATTTTTTGGTCCGATGTTTAACGAGGCCAACGAACCATCCTCGGCATGCCGCCTCTGGCGTATTCTCCTGGTCGAAACCAGTACGCCCCCAAAACCACCCCTACTATCGGCTCATTCCTCCTCCCGGTCAAGTCCCGCCCGTCCATCGCCCCGCAATCCGTCACTCGGGCACCCGCGTTAAATGGACCGGCTCCAGTGATTGCGGCGGCGCGACAGCGCCCTGGGGCGCCTGCGGCGTCAGTATTATTTCATTCTCCGATGGAAATGCGATCGTGAATTGCAGCGACATCGGCAAATCCTTTGGCTTGAGAAACAACGTATTCCCGTCCTGCACTGAATACTCCATCTCCTCCGTGGTGATGCCTTCCTGTTTTGTCATCGTACCATCCTTCGTGAAAGTGAAAATGGTGTCGTTCCCCTTCGCCCATTTCCCCACGATGCTGTTCGTCTCCGTCGGCGAACACGCCGCCAGCGCCAACCCCAGGCAAACCATCAGCGCGCAAACCCATTGGCTCCTGACTGGCTTCGTCATAGGCGGATGGAACACCACCGCGCCGCAAACGTCAACGCCCATTCATGCTCCCGCCAAATCCGGCGCGCACCCGCGCTTACAACTGCTTCATCGCACTGTCCAGCACCGCGTAAAGCTCGTTCATCGTCGCCTCGGTTTCGTCCCCCATGTTCGAAATCCGGAACGTCGTGCCCTTGATCTTTCCGTAGCCGCCGTCAATCAGGAAGCCCTGGTCCTTCACCAATTTTTGCAGCTTCGCCACGTCCACCGTCCGCCCGCCCGGCTTCGCCCCGTTATTGACGCACGTCAGCGTGACCGATTCAAAACCCTTCTCCGGATACAGCGTGAACCCATGCCGCGCCGCCCAGTCCCGCGTCATTTGCGCCAGCTTCGTGTGCCGCGCGTACCGTGCCTCCAGGCCCTCCGCAAAGAAATCCTCCAGCTTCGAAGCCAGCGCGTAAGTATGACCGATGCTCGGCGTGCTCGGCGTCATGCTGCCCTCCGCGTTCTTTTGAAACTCCACAAAATCAAAGTAATAACCGCGGTCCTTGACCGTGGCCGCCTTCGCCAGCGCCGCTGGGGAACACGCAAACACCGCAAACCCCGGCGGCATCGCAAACGCCTTTTGCGTGCCGGCCAGCAGCACGTCAATTCCCAGCGCGTCAAATTCTATCTTCGTCGCCGTCAGCGAACTCACCGCGTCCACGATGAACATCACGTCCGGATATTTTTTCTTCAACGCCGCGATCTCCGCCAGCGGGCTCATTACCCCCGTCGAAGTCTCGTTATGAATGACCGTCAACGCATCGAACTCGCCCGTCGCCAGCTTCGCGTCAATTTGCGCCGCCCGAACCGGCGAACCCCATTCCACCTTCAGCCCCTCGGCCGCCTTCCCGCAACGCTGCGAGACATCCAGCCATTTGTCCGAAAACGCCCCGCACATGCAGTTCAGCACCTTCTTCGTCACCAAATTGCGGATCGCGCCCTCCATCACTCCCCACGCCGACGAAGTGCTCAGATACACCAGTTGCTTCGTGTAAAACAGCGACTGCAATTGCGGCTGCATTTTGGCGTAAAGATCTTTGTAGCCCTGGCCCCGATGCCCGATCATGGGCGAACGGAATGCGCGCATCGTCTTGTCGCTGACTTCAACCGGTCCCGGAATATGGAGTTTTACATGGGCCATAATAGCATGTGAAATTTTTCACAAGCGGCGCGCATTGGCAAGATTCAAATTCCACCTGCCGCCCTTCAAAACCTCACGTAACTTCAACTTTCTCAATAAATTCGCTTCTGCATTTTCAAAATTGAATATAATTAAAACCGTGATTCTTTCGCAACCGGCGAGAAACCAAGCCCTTGCAACTGAGAAATGGGGTGAAAAAACGTTGAAAAGGGCGATAACCCGCGAAAAACCAGCAGCTTGCACCGACATAAGCGGTGCGCGCCTGCCAGTGGGTAGGGAGACACGCGGTCGTACGTGACTTTCTTTATTTGGTCTTCCGCCTTTCATCAAAAAATAAATTAAGCGTCGTTATCGTGTTTTATTGTGTTT
>DATMLG010000379.1:0-4116 GCA_035570675.1 Verrucomicrobiia bacterium
CATAGGCGTCTTTTTTGTCATCTCGATAGTTCTGGGCGCGCTGCCGCTCAAGTTCAGCCTCCACCGGCTGCGACACTTCGAGTTCTAGGGAACTGCTGCCGGCCTCCGCGCCCGTTGTTCACTTTTGCAGCGACTTCTCCAGCGCGTCAAATAACGCCGCCATGTCCGGCAGGTGGACGCATTTTCTCGCGGCCACCAGCCCGAAGCCGTCGCCATACCCCCGGCCGTTCACCACGCAAGCATCCGTGCGGCACTCCGCAATCTGCCGTTCCCCCAGCGCAATCACATCCGCACGATTGCCCTCCACTTCATACTTCCAGCCCGTCAACCGCGCTTGCGGAAACCAGCCCCGCAATTCCGCGATGATCTTTGGTGTCGGCACCAGCTCTGCCAGCCGCGTTCCCGCGCCCGTGGAAATCTTGCCGGACTTCACCTCGCTCAAATCCCCGCCCTCCGTGCGTCTCCAGATTTTTCCAAAGCCAAAATCGCTGACGGCCGCAGCGTGAAATACCGCGTCTGGCGACTCGCTCGAAATATTCCTGAGTCGCTCGCGCAAATCGCTTGTGGTGGTGAACGTCTCCACCTTGCGGGCCTGCCGCTCGCCGCGGTAGGTGGCAAGCTGGCCGATCAACAACGTGACGCCGTGCCCGCGCGCGCTCAGAAAGGCGGCGAGTTCCGTGCCGAGCCGGCCCGTTGAAAAATTGGTGAGCCGCCGGACCTCGTCCAGCGATTCGTAAGTCGGCCCCGCCGTGACCACGCAATTCATCCGGGAACGAGCCTATACGAAACGCAACCCGGTTTCCCATTTTAAATTTTAGTCACTTCCCGAAGCGCCTCGCATTGAGATTGACCCGGTCAGGCGGCGATGGAATAGTCGGCCCATCAGCAAAACGATGATTTATGCCCCAAGGGTGTGTCGAATCGTGTCGCTGGATGACCGGCATTTCATAAAAAATTATCATGAAAACCAAGCACTATATGGCGGCGGCGCTGCTCTCGGTTTCCACACTGACACTTTCCGCCGCGGACGCCCCGTTTGACGGATTGAATCTGGAGCTCGGAAATCTTTACCGGGTTTCCAACGCGCAATCGCGCTCCATCAGCCCGGAGAATTTCAACGGCGAAAAGGGCCAGGCCGGCATGTCGAGCAACGGGCCGGCGGCGAAGGGGGCGGCGCGCGAACTCGGGCAGGGCTGGAAGGTTTCGCCCTACGTGCACGTCAACGGGCATGCGACCTTCACGATGGCGGACATCACCGGCCCGGGCGCGATCCAGCAAATCTGGATGACGCCGGCGCCGCTGGACAAGACGCGCTGTTTCATCATCCGCATTTATTGGGACGATGATCCCAATCCATCGGTCGAATGTCCGCTCGGCGATTTTTTTGCGTGCGGCATGGGGCGCTACTGCCAGATCAGTTCGCTGCCCGTGTGCGTGAATCCGGGCAGCGCGTTCAATTCCTACTGGCAGATGCCCTTTCGCAAGAAATGCCGCATCACGCTGGAAAACCTGGACGACGGCGGGATGACCATTTATTACCAGATTAATTACACCCTGACGCCGGTGCCGGAGGACGCGGCCTATTTCCATGCGCAATTCCGCCGGGAAAACCCGCTCCAGACGAAGGGCCTTTACACGATTTTGGACGGCGTGGAAGGGCAGGGCCAGTATGTCGGCACTTATCTCGCCTGGGGCGTCCACAACAGCGGCTGGTGGGGCGAGGGCGAAATCAAATTTTACATGGACGGCGACACCGATTTCCCGACGATTTGCGGGACCGGCACGGAGGATTATTTTTGCGGCTCGTACGATTTTGGCACGAAGGGGCCGGACGGCCAGTCGCATTACACCGAGTTCACCACTCCTTACAGCGGGCTGGCGCAGGTCATCCGTCCGGACGGGCACGAAGATTCCCAGACGCGCTTTGGATTGTATCGCTGGCATATCCGCGACCCGATCCGGTTTCAAAAGGACCTGAAGGTCACGATCCAGGCGCTGGGCTGGCAATCGGGAGGGCGCTACTTGAAGTTGCAGGATGACATCGCGTCCGTGGCGTTCTGGTATCAGACGCTGCCGCAAAAGAAATTTCCGCCGCTGCCGAGCAAGGACGAGTTGGAAGCGCATTGATTGGCGGTATAGTACGCGGTTGACAGCGGTTGGCCGTCGGGGCAGATTTCGCATCGAATAAGCTGGTCGTCGGTCAACCTTGTGATGCGTTATGAAATCATCTGCCACGTACATCCCTTCGAAACTGCTCACCGGAGATACTGAACTGCTGCGGCAGCACAGCCTGACGCGCTGGATGTCGCGCGACCTCATGCAGGCGGCGGCGGATTTTTGCCGGAACATCGGTCTGGTGCCCGCCTACTCCGAGACTTCGCCCGATCACCTGACGCGTTATCTTTTTTGGAAGCGGCCGCAGGAGGCGGTCATCGAGGTGCGCTCGGGCCGGACGAAGGATTTATTTGAGGAACTCGATCGCGCGAATCGGGAAAAGAACCGCAAGTTGCTGTCACTGCACATCAACGAGAGCGATGTCTATTCGGCGGTCTGGATTTCTTCGGACCATTTTGAAACTGGGAAGGCTTTTCTGGCGGCGCACGGCATCACGCCTGCGGAGAGACGCGACGAACCGGAGCGGGGCTGAGAATTGCGGTTTGGCTGCGCGCAGATATCGCTTGTGCGGTGCGCGACGGATGCTTTTGTCTGGGAAGGCTCGGACAGATATCACGTTTTGATGGTCAGACAGGAATTGGTCCATGAATATTTCATTTCTGATTCGAATAATTACGATGCTTTTGGTTAATCTTAGTGCGCTGTCCTCGGCTTTTTCACAGATACGGTTGGCGGTTACATACACCAACTATCAACAATCGCTTTATCCCGAAACAGTTCTGCGGGAATTGGATTTGATCAGGCCATTGTTTGCGGACACCAATATGATTTTTGACGCTGAAGTCTGCAAGTCTGTGAAGGCACTCAGCAAGGAGCCCGCCGTTGTCACGTATCAGTTGGTTTCGTTCGTCTTCCATTATCCAACCACGAACGGAAGTGGTGGTTCGACCACTGAATTGTGGTCGACTGATGAGTTAATCTGCGCAAAGGAGGGAATCTCCCGACGAGCCACGACGAACCAGATCCCCGCAAATTACGTCAGGGTACTCGATACTCAAAGGAAGCAGGTGTCCTGCGACCTGGATTTGTTGCTTGGAGTGGCTCCACTTCAAGGCCCTCAAGAGGTCAAGTGCTTTCGACGCACATTTCGATTCACATATCAAAATGGCTGGAGAGAAGATTAGAGATGGCCTGACGAAATCTTCCGCTTTTCAACTTAACTGGTGTCCCTCACGCCTTCGTCTGCATCCGCAAAGGATAACCCAAACGAAACTTGCCGGAGTTCTCGGGGAGCAGAAAATCCACGGGCTGAAATTCAAGACCTTTGCTGATTCCCAGCGCGCTCGAAAGGCGACGGCGCAACTCGCCAAGTTCCTCCGCAGTTGGCGGCGTGGCATCAGGGACGTAACGCAGCGCAAATTCCGACAGGCCGGTTTGCACCAATTGGTAGTGGGCGATGCCGCCAATGCCCGCGAAGCATTGGTCAATCTGCCAGATGGTGACGCGTCCGCCGGCGGGCGTGTGAAACGAATCGCCTTCGCGGCCATGAAGCGTGTAAGTGGTGCGATAGGGCTGAACGTGTTGACTCGCCAGGTCGCCGATGCGGTAGCGCACGAGCGGCATGTAATCGTTGGTCAGCGTGGTGACGACAAGGCGGCCGATACCTGTCGCATCGGGTTCCACGAGTTCAAGGAAGGCCGTTTCCATGCTGGGCAGCATTTCGCCGTGTTCATTTTCCATGAGCAGATGGCCGGTCTCGGTCGCGCCGTAAAGATTGAAGACCGGCACGCCGAACACGCGTTCCAGCAGGCGGCGGTGAACGACGCTCACAAATTCATAGCTGCACAGGATGAACCGCAGCGACGGCAGGCGGACGCCGTTGCGCTCGCAGTATTGGGCGAAACGCACACCATAAACCGGATCAACATCCAAAAATTGCGGCTGCCATTCCACTGCTTCGGCGGCCATGCGGGCGAGATCGGCGTCGCCCCAAAGAAACGG
>DATMLG010000380.1:0-2298 GCA_035570675.1 Verrucomicrobiia bacterium
TGCTGGAGACCCTGGCCGGATTGCAACGGCGCAACGCCTCGGCAAAATTATTCGTCCTCCACAGCGTCCGTCCGAGCTACACGTTGGCCAACACCGGGAACATCCAGGTTTTCCCCCTCAACTCGCCCAACCTGCCGGCCAAGCTGCACGCGGTCGCCGCCGAAGTCCTGGCCTCGCCGGAGCCTTTGGTTTACACGCACATGATCAAGGCCGAGCATCTCCGGCATTTATGGGAACGCGGGGTGAAAACGGTCCCGGTCATCCAGAACGCCCGCCCGGCCTGGCAGGATTCGCCGGCGGCCTTCAATCACCCGAACGTCCCTTTTGTCGCGGCCGTGTCCGAAGCCGTGGCGGAACAACTCCGCGAAGATTTGTGCCCGCGCCCGGTCGTGGTGATGCGCCACGAATTGCAGCGGTGGTTCACTCCGGAAGAGCTGCAGGAAAACCGGCGGCAGATTCGCGAGCGCCACGGCATAACGGACAACACGCTCGTCATCGGCATGGTGGGGGAATTCAAATCCCAAAAAGCCTACACCCGCGCCGTTCGCGTGCTCGCGCAGATTCGAAAAATCCGCCCGGTCAAGCTGATGATCCTGGGTGGCTGGGACCACGAGTGGGGCCACGGCCGCCACGCCTACGCGGCCACCTGCCGCCTGGCGCTGGAATTGAACGTCATCACGGATCTGCTCACGCTCGGCCCGGTGCCGGACGCGGAACGCTACTATGCCGCGTTCGATGTTTTCCTCAACACCAGCGCCTATGAAGGATTGAGCGTGGCGCTGCTGGAAGCGATTCAGACGGGCTGCCCGATTGTAACCGCGGATGCCGGGGGCAACGCCGAGATTCTTCCGGAGCGGGCGGTTCTGGTTAAAGATTCGTCGGATATTTCCGCCTATTTGGAAGGAATCGCGCGGGTGCTCCAAGCCGGCTCCCGGGTTCTGGTGCCGAAGCCAAATGACTTCGATCTGGTGCCACGGCTTTGGTGTCTGCTGGGCAAGTATGGCCGGGACAATAAAATTTCCCATCCGGCCGCAAACCGCACTGGAACGCTGTTTCTGACCGAGAACCTGAACATCGGCGGAGCCCAGCGATCGTTGATGAATCTGCTCTGCTCACTTCCGCGAACCGACCGGGCCTGGCTTTGCGTCCTGGAGACAATCTACGGCCAGGGGTATTTGGACACGCTGGAAAAAAACGGGGTGCCGGTTTTTTCCGTCTATAACTGCAACGATTACCTCGACCGGCTTGAGCGCCTGCTCTGCCTGATTGAGCGGCTAAACGTGCGGAATGTGTGTTTTTGGAATGTGGAACCGCGCATCAAGCTGTTGCTCGCCAAGCTTCTCCAGCCGGGGTCGGTCCGCCTGATCGATGTCAGCCCGGGGCCGGCATTATTTGAGGAAATGGAACGGACACGCACGTTCCAGCGCCGGATAGCCTTTCGGGCCGCCGATTACTGGGCGCGACTCGATCATTTTGTCGCGAAATACAAGGGTGGTATGCCGCCCGGTCTGCGGGCCGATGGCCGAAAAATGGTCGTCATTCCAAACGGAGTGCCTGTGCCGCCTCCGGTTGAACGTCAGCTTCCACTCATGCCGCACGGCGCGGATCCCCGCCTGATTATCGGCACGGCCTGTCGCATCATGCCCGGCAAGCGGATTGATTGTCTCATCGATATGATGGCAGAACTGAAAACCAGCCTGCCCGGTGCGACGTTGGTCATCGTTGGCGGCATCGATCCGCGCCATACCGATTACTGGCCGCTGCTGCTCGAACGCCTCCAGTCAAAACAGGTCACAAATATACATTTTGCCGGCCCTCATTCCGAGGTCATGCCATTTCTACGCCTCTTTAAAATTTTCGTGATGCTTTCCGATCAGGCCGGCTGCCCAAATGCCTCCCTTGAAGCGATGTCAGTTGGTCTTCCCGTAATCGCAAATCCCGCCGGAGGAACCGCCGAACAGGTGCACCATGGCATCAATGGGTATCTTGTCACCGGGGATGATCCCAAGGAAATGGCCCGGCATGTACACCACCTTTTGGCCAACAAGGCGGTCCATCGGCGTTTCAGTGCCGCCGCGCGGGCCACGGCCATGAAAGACTTTGCCATGGATTTGATGATCCGGCGTTACCGTAAACTGCTCGCTAGCCCAACCCGCGCAGTTCCGGCTGCACGGACTTTGCCCCGAATTCACCCGCCAGCTCCAACGGCCCTTGCAAAACGACGCTCGAAGTCGCTGATTGTGAATAAAAAGTGAGCAACGTTTCCTTGTTCCCCTGATGCCAACTGACTTGCTGAAA
>DATMLG010000381.1:0-2701 GCA_035570675.1 Verrucomicrobiia bacterium
CGCGGCGACGACTTCCACGCAGGCGGCCGCTGCGCCAGCGACGGCCCAGGCTTCGAGCAGCACCGCTGATACCACGGCAGCAGCGCCGGCGACACCGGCAGGTCCGACGCAGGTTGCGACGGCGACGACCACGACGGCGAACAGCACGCCCGATACGACTTCGAGCACGACAACTTCTTCGGCAACGACGACCACGAACGATGCTCCGGCTTCAAATAGCCAGGATTGGAGCCGGGTCAGCCCGGGCACGAAGTGAGCGATTTGCGGGCGAAAAACAACTTTTGCGGCTTATTTTTCCAGGCTGAGAAGTGAACTGGTGAACAAAGTCTGCCCTAAATAACCAACGAGTTATGGGCAAATATTTTAATAACAGACCACAAGGCCCGACTTATTATACAGTTTTGGGAATTATCTGTGTCCTGATACCTCTCCACACATTTTGGAAAGCCTATCGATCCGTAAGAACCGGGCAATATTGGTGGTTATTGTGGGTGGCGGTGATTACTTGGTGTATGTGGCTTTCAGCGCGTAATCTTTTCCGCACAGCGCGCGCGATTAAAGGATCCCAAAGCGGGCCAGAGAACAAGCTGTAGATGGAGGATACGATACTTTAGAATCTCGCACGCCTACCTCAGCATGCGTGATGGGAAGGAAAATGGTTTGTGAAGGAGCAGCTTGGCTGAGACTACTTCCCTTGTTTTTCGTCCAGAAACACCAGTCGAACGCCTTCCTTGGGCTTGGTGAAATTATCCAGCAGCGAGGAACTGGCAACGGGCGGCGCGGCGGCGGGGGCAGGAACGCCGGCATTTTGAGGATCAAGCGCGGAACGGAGCGCGCCTTCGACGAGCTGGGCGCAATGAATCTTCATGGGCGGGAGCGGCCCAAGTTCGCCGGCAAGTTCGCCGGTTTTCAAGGCGAGCGCTTCCTCGGCGGTCTTGCCGCGGATGAGTTCGGTCGCGAGGCTGGCGACGGCGATGGCAGTTTCGCAGCCGAAGGACTGGAAGGTGGCGCGGTCAATGACCTTTTTGCCATTCTCCTCCTTGAACTTGACCCAGAGGCGCAGCATCTCGCCGCATTCGGAGTTGCCCACGGTGCCGACGCTGTCCGCGCCCACGAGTTCACCCATGTTTTGCGGATTGAGCATCGCCTCGCGGATTCGTTTTTCCAGGTCGTCGTTCATAGTGGCGGTTGCGATTACGCGAGTTTGTAGCGGCGGATGGAAGGATTGATTTCGCGCGACCAGGCGTCAATGCCGCCGCGCAGGCAACGGACGTGCTCGAAGCCGTGACCGGCGAAATAGGCGGCGGCATCCAGGCCGAGCTTGCCTTCATGGTCCACGATGACGAAGACGCGGTCGCGCGGCCAGCGGCCCATGATTTCCTGGACGGTGGGCTGGGACATGAGCAGGGAGCCTTCGATGCGCGCGGCGTCAAATTCCTCGCGGGAGCGGACATCCAGCACCGGGACAGACTTGTCCTTTTGGAGGAGTTCAGACAACTCTTGAGGCGAGATGAGAATTTTGGCGTCCTCCTCGTGGCTGGATTTGAGGAATTCAAGGACTTCGGCGGAGTCGAGATTGTTGTTTCGCGCGCAGACCTGGGCGAGGGTTTCGTCGGGCCGGAAGGCGCAACTGCTGCAACCGCCAATGTGATATTTTTTAAAGAGGGCACGTTGCGCACCGGGATAGACGGCGAGCACATCACTCATGGGCGATGAGGGCGAGATGGTTTCAGTCAGGGTCGGCATGGGAAAACAAAGTGCGCCGGGTTTATCCGCCAAAATATTTCTGGATTTCGACAACCACTTCCAGGAAGCGGTCCACTTCTGCTTTCGTGTTATAAAAATAGAAACTGGCGCGGGCGGTGGAAGGGACGCCGAGCCGTTTCATAAGCGGTTGGTTGCAATGATGACCGCCGCGCAAGGCGACGCCGCGCTGGTCGGCCACGGTCACCACATCGTGCGCATGGACGTCGTTCAGGAGAAAGCTGACCAGCCCGGCGCGGCCGGTCTTGGGGCCAAACAAACGAACGCCCGGCAGTTTTTCGAGGCGGTTGTAGGCGTAGGCGGCGAGTTCCTGGTCGTGGCGGAAAATGTTGTCGCGGCCGATGGCATCGAGGTAATCCAACGCGGCATGAAGCCCGATGACGCCGGAGATGTCCGGCGTGCCGGCCTCGAAACGGTGGGGCGCGGGTTTGAAGGTGGTCTTGAAATAATCCACGTTGAGGATCATCTCACCGCCGCCCTGGTAGGGCGGCATGGCGTTCAGAATTTCCTCGCGGCCCCAGAGGATACCAATGCCGGTCGGCCCGCAAATTTTGTGGCCGGAAAACGCGAGGAAATCGCAGCCGATTTTTTGGACGTCAAGCGTCAGATGGCCGGCGCTCTGGGCGGCGTCCACGAGCGTGGTGACGCCGAGCTTGCGCGCGCGTTCGCAGAGTTCGGCGACGGGATTGACGGTGCCGAGGGAATTGGAAATGTGCGTAAAAGCGAAGAGCTTGACTTCGCGCGTGAGAAATTCGTCAAGCCGACTCAAGTCCAGCAGGCCGTCGTCGCCGGTGATGGGCAGATAAACGAGTTTCGCACCGGTGCGTTCTGCGAGCAACTGCCAGGGGACGATGTTGCTGTGATGCTCCATTTCCGTGAGCAAAATCTTGTCGCCGGCGCGGATGTTCTGGGCGCCCCATGCGGAGGCGACGAGGTT
>DATMLG010000382.1:0-8951 GCA_035570675.1 Verrucomicrobiia bacterium
GTTTTGAAATACCGGCTCGGTTCAGACGGATACCGGCATCCAATAGAATTGGAGGATGCAGCCCGGGCGGTGCGCCTCGTGCGCACCCGCGCGGGAGTGTGGAAGCTCGACCCGAAACGTGTGGGCATCATCGGGTCATCGGCGGGCGGGCATCTGGCTTCAACGCTGATGACCCATTTTGATTTGGGCAATGCGGCCGACCGGGATCCGGTGGAACGTGAAAGCTGCCGCCCGGATTTCGGTGTGCTGGTGTATCCGGTGATCACCATGCAGGCGGGCCTGACGCACGCGGGTTCGCGGAACAATTTGCTGGGGAAGGATCCCCCGCCGGAATTGGTGGCGCTGCTTTCCAATGAACTGCAGGTGACCAAGGAAACACCGCCTTGCTTCATCTTCCACGGTGACGAAGACACCACGGTTCCGGTCGAGAACAGCCTGAACTTCGCGGCAGCGCTGCGGCGGGCGGGAGTTCCTTACGAATTGCACATTTATGAGAAGGGGAAACACGGCATCGGCCTGGGATCCCACACCTACACGCCGGAGCAGTTTCATCCTTGGGTCAGGGACTGTGAATTATGGCTCAAAGCGAGGGGTTATGGACACTGAGCCGTGCTTAATGCGAATCGAACCTTGCCGGTCGGAACGCAAAATGCTATCTTAGGAGGTGATGGCTGTGACAATTGACGAGCGAAAGCAATTGCGCATGGTGACTTGCACTGGGTGCAACGCCAAGGTGTTCATACCAGGTGACTTGCGCCCACTCTCGACCACCCCCTGCCCCAAGTGTGGTTACCAAATCATGATGCCGATGAAGCTGCGGCAGTTTGAGCTTCGCGCATTCATCGCCGCAGGAGGAATGGGCGCGGTTTATCGGGCTTTCGACCTTGTCTTGGAGCGGGAAGTGGCCGTGAAAGTGATGAAGGCCGAGCTTTTAAACGACCCCCAGGCACTGGAGAGCTTTTACCGTGAAGCCCGGGCCTGCGCCTCCCTCAACCACACGAACATTGTTCATATCTATACCTTTGATGAAAGCGAAGGCCAAAAATATCTGGCAATGGAACTGGCTGACCAGGGCAGCTTGGACGCGCGCATTGAACTGTATCAGCGATTGTCGGAGCTCGATGTCCTGGACATCGGCATCAAGATGGCGTCGGCGCTGGACATGGCCTTGAAACACGGCTTTTTGCACCGGGACATCAAGCCGGGAAACATCCTGTTTAATACGGATAACGAGCCAAAATTGGTGGATTTCGGGCTGGCCCGCAAGGCCGATGCGGAGCACAACCCCGAGGAAGGCGCCTGGGGAACGCCCTATTATGTCGCGCCGGAAAAAATCAAACGGGAGCCGGAAACATTTTCATCGGACATGTACAGCCTGGGCGGGACGTTGTATCACGCGTTGACCGGCCACGTGCCTTTTGAAGCGCCGACTGTCGAGGAACTGGTGATGGCGCATGTGAACGTGCCGGCCACGCCCCCGAACCAGGTGGTCCCGGAAATCAGCCAGGCGGGCAGTGATGCGTTGTTGCGGGCGCTGGCCAAGCATCCGTCCGACCGCTTCCGCGACTACGACGAATTTATCATGGCCATGCAGGCCGCGCGCAGCGATCTGCTGGTGCAAATGTACAGTCAGGAGAACGTTGGTGCGAAGGCCGGCAGGGACGGCAAGGGTTGGTGGAAAAAGTAAGAACCGGAGCTTGGCGGAGGAGTTGAATGGCAACCCCGGTCAGGGGCTGCCAAACCGGATTGAATTCACTCATTCCGCGTGAAATTCACGCAAAAACCACGTCCATTACCAGCTCATATTCCCGCCGGCAAAAAATAGTTCCTGCTGCCGGGGAAAAGCCCCCTGCCACTCTCACCAAGTCCCATCCACCAGCAACGCCGTGGCGCGTCGCGCAAAGTCCTCCGCCAATATTGGAATCGCCTGGCGCTCGGCGCTGGTGAGGTCGTTGCCGGCCTGCACCATGGTGGTTCCCGTCACCGGCTTGTCCACGATTATCTTCCCGGTGATACGGTCGCGCGCGGTGATTTGCGCCGTCATGGTGATCTGATAATCCACCGCCGTGAGGACGTCGGTGGGTTGAACACTCAACGCGGACCGGCTGTAAGCAGTGATGACACCACTGAGGACAATGTCGCCCTCCTGCTGCGTATCGAGCCGGAAAGTGCCGTCACGCTGCAGGTCTTTCCGCAGGGAACTCATGACATAGTCCACCAGTCCCGGCTCAAGGGTTTTGTTGGCGAAAGGATTGACTTGAATTGAGCGGGTACCGGCCGGTTCTCCGTTGGTGGGGCCGAGGCGGTAACCCGCGCAGCCCGCCAGCACCAGTGCCAGTGCGGCCAGCCATATTGCAGTTGAGCAGCGCTTCATTTCCCGGATTTCGCTATCAATTCATTCAGCGTCGCGATCCGTTGCAGGCAGCTGTCCTTGTATGGCGAGTCCGGGTTTTTGCTGACCACTTCGTTGTAATAGATCCGCGCCCCGCGCCACTGCCGCTTGCTGTCGTAATAACGCGCAATCTCAAAGTTCCCGCGCGCCTGCTCCGCCTTGAGCTGGTCAATCATCTTCTGCCCGTCCTTGACGCGCGGGTCGTCGGGATAGCGCGTCATGAAATCAATAAAAACGTCAATCGCATCGCCGGCGGCGGTTTGATCATACTCGGCGGTCTTGGCCTGCTTGTCGGTGGCGAGGCCCTGCCGGAAAAGGGCTTCGGCTGCGATGTTGGGCCGGTCATGGTAGCGATCCGCCGCCAGCTGGTACGCCTTGGCGGCCTGCACATACGGCTCGTTGTCATTAAAAAAACGCGTCTTCCTCTCCTGCGCCGTGCCGATGTTCAATTGAGCCTGGGGCGCCACCTCGCTGTACGGCCCGTTCTTGATCAATTTTTCATACAGGCCGACCGTTTTGTCCATGGACGGAAAAGTCGGTATGTAATTCCAAAGTTTGAACCGCTCGCCGTCCAGGAAGCGGTTGCAAATCGCAAACTGGCGCTGCAGAATTTCCTCATAGTTTGCCGACTTGGGATATTTCTGCAGAAGCGTTTGATAATCGTTGAAGGCCAGTTCGTCGTCGCCCGTGGCCTCATGGCAGCGCGCCAGCAGATACTCCGCCTGCGGGGCGTAATCAGACAAAGGCCAGACGTTGACGACGTGCCGCGCCGCCTTCCGGGCAAGACTGTAGTCCTTCTTGTCAAACGCCGCCTGGGCAACCTCCAACTGGTCCTTCGCGCGGGGTCTCAACCAATCTCCCTCGCCACCTGCCTGCTCGTAACTCCATCCTTCGCCCGGCCGGTAAATCAGCGGCGCCGGCGAACGAAATGGGAAGGCCACCACCACGAAGGCGGCCACGCAGAAACATTTCAACCATCGCTTCACACGCCCACGGTAACGACGCTCGGATTTCAAGTCAAGGGACACACGGAGTTTGGCCGGCGGCTTCACCCCTTGTAAACAATCATCACCCCGTAATCCGTGAGCAACTTCTGGCTGCTGATGTCAATGTGACTGTAAGAAATGGTCGTGATGCTGACCAGGTTCGTCTCTCCGATTTTGCCGAGGAAAGCCGTCACCACCTCGTCAAACTTGTCATGCCCCACCTCGACACAATCAACATGCCGTATGCATTTTACCCGCAGAACCCGGTCGCTCTCCTTCGCCGCCACTTCCAGCGGTGGCAACGCCTTGGTGATCAGCATTTGTCCCTTGGTATCGGCGCGGACCGGCACCTTCAAGTGTTTCTCCACCTTCGCCGCGGCTGAAGCCGCGATCGCGTTGACCGCCTGATGCTCTCCGGAGGTTGTGCCCCAGGCCGGCTTCGGCGGAGCAGCGGCGGCGGCGGCATCCTGTGTCGGAATGCGGATGCGTTCACCGCAGGATGGGCAGTCAATTTCTTCACCGGCGCCGGAAGCATCCACCTCCAGCTCCTGGTTGCATTTCGGGCAATTAAAAATGACGTCCATAGGCAGTATGGGTTGTTGCTCGGGCCGTGTCGCCAGATTACGCCCCTGCCCGGTGCCTGGCCAGCAAAATTTTCTTCTTTCCAAAATGCCGATGATGTTCCAATTCACGGCAAAAAAATTTGACACAATCGCCCTGGTGTGATTTATTTTAACCTGAGTTGGAAATGAACGCTACGTTTAATCACAGTATGTGCGCCGTCGTCGGCAAGGGCCAAATGTCCATTTGGTGCCGTGTCGCGTCGCGTCGTGGCAACGTGGGAGGAACTTTCTAACCGGTAATAATCCGAAAATTTCCAAAACCCGCGATTGCCAGTCAATCGCGGGTTTTTTGTTTTTAACCGGACCGTGCCCGGGAATGACAAAAGAAAGGCAAAAATGAATAAAAGATATCAACGGGTGCCGACACGATTCGCGCGGGAAATCCGCTTTGAAGTCAAGCCGGTCCCTTTTCGCGCCACACAAACGAGCGCGCTGGATGACCTCAAGGAGAGGTTGCTGCGCGGGCTCCTGGCCACGGTTTCGGACCCGGAGGAAAACGCGCTCTTGCGGCGCGCCGCGAACGAAGCGGCCGCGCTGGTCTGGCTGGATCCGTTTCCGCTGCTGCTGTTCCCGATATTGCTGGAGGAGAAGGCCCGCGCCGCCTTCCACCAACGCCGGCGTCAGCTCCGGGTTCGCCGGCGCAGCCGGAATTTACTGCTCAACGCCGCATGAACAGCGCCAGGGAACGCTTGGGGACCGCGGGGAGCCGTTTGCGCAAACGACATTCCGTCGATGCCAACGGCCCCCGCCTTCGCCTCGGGCGTGAGCTGGCCAAATCGGAGTTGCCGTCAACAACGTCATTGAATTTGGCAAACGCACTACCTAGCCTTGGCCGCGATGGATGTCGTGGTCATAAATCCCTGGATGATGCTGCCCTTTGGCGTGCTCCTGGGGACGATCGCCCTGGCGCCCCTGCTCTTCGGCGTGTGGTGGGGCCGGCATTATCCGAAGGTCGTGTTCGGCCTGGCCGTCATCACACTCGCCTACTATTTTTTTGGACTTCGTGCCGCGCCCCGCGTCTGGCATACCGCCCATGAATATCTAAGTTTTATCTCGCTGGTCGGGTCGCTCTACATCGTGTCCGGCGGCATCCACATCAACATCAAGGGCGAAGCGACCCCGGCCGTAAATACGATGTTCCTTCTGGTCGGCGGAGTGCTGGCCAATTTTCTTGGCACGACCGGCGCCTCCATGCTGCTGATTCGTCCCTGGCTGCGCATGAACCGGCATCGCACCGGCGCTTATCACGTCGTTTTTTTTATCTTCCTTGTTTCAAACGTGGGCGGATGCCTGACGCCCATCGGCGACCCGCCCTTGTTTCTGGGCTATCTCATGGGCATTCCCTTCTGGTG
The DNA here is from genome assembly GCA_035570675.1 of Verrucomicrobiia bacterium. GTDB lineage: Bacteria > Verrucomicrobiota > Verrucomicrobiia > Limisphaerales > Pedosphaeraceae > DATMLG01. Next base: position 5,354 of record DATMLG010000382.1, read on the forward strand.
GGTGGCCGAACATTGCCTTCTGATGTGGGCAACCGGCATGGGAATGCTGCTGGCAATGTTTTATTTCGTGGACCGCCGCGAACACCGGCGCACGCCCAAACCCGCCCCCGCTCGTTCGGGCGAGACCGGCTGGCACATCAGATGGGGTTCCAACATCTTCTTTCTGGCCGTCATCATAGCAGCGGTCTTCGTAAATTCACCGCCCTTTTTGCGCGAGGGACTCATGATCACCGCAGCGCTTGGCTCCTGGTTCACCACCCCAAAGTCGGTGCATGAGTCAAACCAGTTCAACTTTCATCCCATTCAGGAAGTCGCCATCCTGTTCGCGGGAATTTTCGCCACCATGATGCCGGCCCTGGACTGGCTGGAGGGAAATGCGGGCCATCTCAACGGCGCGGGCACTTCCTTCTTTTACTGGGGCTGCGGGTCGCTTTCCAGCCTCCTCGACAACGCGCCGACCTACCTGTGCTTCTTGAAGGCCATCTCCGCGCGCCTCGTGGACATGGACACCGTGCATCAGGTCAGCCATTTGATTCAAACCCACGGCTCGGACCTCGCCGGCATCACCGGGCCGCACTCCGAGGAAATCCGCCAGACCTGGGCGGCGCTTCAGAAATATTATTCCGCACAGCTCGCCGCGGGCACCGTCGGCACCAACGAAATCCAGGTTGCCAATCTGCTCGGCCATCCCGGTAACAATGGTTATATTGTGGCCATTAGTGTGGCGTCGGTTTTTTTCGGGGCGAACACGTACATCGGCAACGGCCCCAATTTCATGGTCAAGTCCATCGCCGACCAGCAGAAAGTCCCCACGCCGTCATTCTTGAATTACGTCCTTAAATTCGCCCTGCCCTGCATGCTGCCCGTGTTATTGGTCGTTTGGTGGATGTTCTTCCGCAACTAGAATGCCCCGGAACGAATGACACCCGCCCCTTCGGCGTGGGAATACGCCACCGGGGATGGACAACCGCCCGAAAAATGTCCAGAATCGCCGCCTCTGCGATGATTGACGCCCAGACGACGGGGCACAGAGGCTGAATGCGCATACTATACAATATTTTATTCATTGTTTTCTTCATCCTCTCTTCACCCTATTACTTTTTTAAAATGTGGCGGCGGGGCAACTGGCGTCCCGGTTTTTTTCAACGCTTCGGCGAGTATGACTCCAAAATCAGGCAGGCGATCACCAACCGCCATATCCTCTGGATGCACGCTGTCAGCATTGGTGAAATGAACGTTTGCTTGCAGGTCATTCGCGCCCTGGAACCCCGGATGCCGAATGTCAAATTCATCGTCTCCACCACCACCACCACCGCGATGGGCGAACTGCAAAAAAGATTGCCCGCACAAGTTGGAAAGATTTACTACCCCATTGACCGCCTCAAATACGTCATCAATGCGCTCGCGGCCATCCACCCTCATACCGTCACTCTGATAGAGTCTGAAATCTGGCCGAACTTCATCTGGCAGGTGCGCGCCCGCGACATTCCCCTTTTCCTCATCAACGCGCGGCTGTCGGACCGCTCCTATCCCCGCTACCGGCGCCTGGGATTCTTTTTCCGGAAGATTTTTGCCTCGTTCACCGCCATCGGCGCCCAGAATGAGGCGGATGCCGCAAAGTTGCGCGAACTGGGCTGCCGGCCCGAGGCCGTGCGCGTCATCGGGAGCCTGAAATTCGATGCCGTCGAACTCAATGGCCGTCCGAATCTGGACGTGCCGGCGTTGCTGGCGCAACTGGGCGTGCCCGCCGGCGCGCCGGTGCTGGTCGCCGGCAGCACCCATGCCGGTGAGGAGGAAATTCTGGCGGGAATCCTTGAGCGCCTCAATCCGCGGTTTCCCGATTTATTCCTGGTTCTCGTGCCGCGCCACTTCGAACGGACCGGCGGCGTCGTGGACATGCTGACTAAACGCAAAGTCAATTTCGTGCTCCGCAGCCAAATTACCTCGCGGACCCGCCACGATGCCGGCAGCGTTCACTGTCTCCTGGTCAACACCAACGGCGAGCTGATGAATTTCTACCAGCCCGCCACCGTGGTGTTTGTGGGCAAAAGCCTGTCCGCCAAGGGCGGCCAGAACCCCATCGAACCTGCCGCCCTCGGCAAGCCGGTCGTCTTCGGCCCGCACATGCAAAACTTCGCCGACATCACCAAGCTCTTCCTCGCGGCGGATGCCGCCGTCCAGGTGCGCGACACCGCGGGGCTGGAGAAAACCATTGTCGACCTGCTTTCAAGGCCGGAACGCCGCGCAGAACTCGGCAAAAACGCCCTGGCCGTGGTGCGCGAAAATCAGGGAGCGGTGGCCCGTACCGTGGACATGATCGTTGACCATCTGAAGGGCCGGGACTTTTACATTGTGCCAAAGAAACCGTGAACGGCCGGGCGCGCCGGGTCAGCCAAGAATGCGGCGGCCCTCGTCCAGGAAAATCCCCTTGAAGTTCATTTCCAACGCCTGGGCGTTGGTTGCCTTGGCCAGCGCCTCCCGTTCGGAAACCTTGCGGTCCTTGACCAATTGAAACAGGGCGCCGTTGAAATTTTGCATGCCGTCCTCGCCGCCGGTCTCGATGGCCGCCGGCAATTTGTCCAGCCGGTTTTCCTCGATTAATTTTTTCACCGTGCCGGTGTTGACCAGTATCTCCAGCGCGGGCGTCACCCCGCCGCTGATGGTGTTCACCATCCGCTGGCAGATCACCGCCTGCAGCGTGCCGGCCAGTTGCCGACGGATCTGCTCGCGTTCGTCCGCCTTGAAAAAATCCAGGATGCGGCCGATGGATTGCGCCGCGTTGGTGGTATGCAGCGTGGAGAGGACGAGATGCCCCGTGTCCGCTGCGCTCATCGCCGCCGTGAAACTGGTCGAATCGCGCATCTCGCCGATCATGATCACATCCGGATCCTGCCGTAAAACATGCTTGAGGGCGTGTTCAAAGGACTGCGTGTCCAATCCGACCTCCCGCTGCTCGATGACCGATTGGTTGTCCTCAAACACGTACTCGATGGGGTCCTCCATCGTGACGATGTGTTTCTTGAAGTTGGCGTTGATGTGCTCGATCATCGCCGCCAAAGTGGTGGACTTTCCGCAGCCGGTTGAACCGGCCAGCAGCACGATCCCGCGCGGTGATTCCGCTATTTTTTTGATCGTTTCGAGCAGGCCAAGCTCCTGGAAGCTGGGCACGTTCGTCTTCACATAGCGCATCGCCAGGCAAAACTGGCCCCGCTGCTGAAACAGGTTCGTGCGAAAACGGCCGGTGCCCGGCTCAAAATATGAAAAGTCAATCTCCCGTTCCTCGTCCAGGCGTTTCTTCAAATGAACGGGAGTGATGTTCTTCACCACCAGGTTCATCCATTCCTCGGTGGGCGACGGTGACTCGATGGCCACCAACTGGCGGTTGACGCGGAAAATGATCGGTGTGCCGATCTTGACGTGAATGTCCGAAGCGCCGCTCTCCACGGCCAGCTTCAAGATGCGATGGAACAATTCCATGCCGTTAATTCAACCCTCCGGGAACAGCCGGCCCGGTCAGGACAAGGCAAGGGATTCAAGCCGCGCCTGCGACTGCTTGGACAAACTGGTGAATACGAGGGAGACGGCATACCCGTCATGG
>DATMLG010000383.1:0-6449 GCA_035570675.1 Verrucomicrobiia bacterium
GGCGACGGCTTTTCCAACCTTCAGGAAGCCACTGCGGGCACCGATCCGCTTAACCCCAATTCCTATCCGAGCATCCCATCGGTGACCGTGTCCGGCACCAATTTGTACGTCATCCTGCCAAACATTCCCGGAAAAGTTTACCAGTTGCAAAGCGTCACACCCCCGGCGACCAATTGGCTCGTCGAAACAAATTTTGAGGCGCCGCCCGGCACTAACATCGCCATCATCACAGGCGTCGCGGGTGCCAGGAAATTCTACCGCATCGCCATTTCCGACACCAACAGCGACGGCACCGGCCTCATGAATGATTGGGAGAAATATCAGCTCGGCTTGAGCCCGACCAATGCCTTCAGCAACGGCCAGCAGGACGCCTATGGCAATGCCCTCGGCGATTTCGCCTACGCCACCAATCTGCTTGCGTCGCAAAATATCATCACCATTGCGGCGACTGACATGTCGGCCACGCAGCCCGACCCGGGTCAAACCGCGACGGCCACCGGCCAGTTCACCGTCACCCGCGCCGGCTTTCCCCTGGATTCGGTCACCGTGAACCTGGGCCCCGGCGGTACGGGTACCGGATTTGCCGTGTCGGGAACGGACTTTTCACCGCTGCCAACGTCCGTCACCCTTGCCGCGGGCGTGAGTTCGCAGACCATCACCTTGACTCCCATGGCGGACACAAACCTGCCGGTGCCTGTCCTCGCTCAACTGAACTTGTTGCCCGGTACGAATTATACCGTGGGCGCCCCCAGCAATGCCAGCGTCGTCATCTCCCCGTCCTCCACAGCCCTCGGCACCGGCCTGTTCGGCATGTATTATACCAATTCCAGCACGACGTACACGAACAGCAAGAATTTCAATCCCACGAATCTCTTCTACTCGAACATTGACGCGACTGTTGATTTTATCTGGACCAACGGCACCGTGCCGGATTTGAGCAACGGCCTTTATTCGGTGCGCTGGACCGGACAGGTGCAGCCGCAATTCACCGAAACCTGTTACTTTGATGTGAAGAGCGCCGCCGGCTGCCGGCTCTGGGTCAATAATCAATTGCTGATTGACAAATGGCAGTCACAGAGTCTGACGGATCAGGTGGGTGCCATCGCCCTTCAGGCCGGCACGCGCTACAACCTCAAGCTGGAATATCTCGCGAACGGCGGGGCGACGCAGGTGCATTTGAATTGGTACAGCCCCAGCCAGTCGGAGGAGATCATCCCCAGCACCTGTTTGTATCCGACCAATACCGCCGGCACCGGCGGCTCCAATGCGCCCGCCGCGGTGACGAGTCCGTTGAGTGCGATCGCGTTTCTCGGCCAGCCGTTCACTTTCACCGTCACCGGCGCAAACACGCCCCTCGGTTTCACTGCGAGCGGCCTGCCGCCGGGCCTTAATCTCAACACTACCAACGGCGTCATTTCCGGGGTGCCGTCCCTGGCCGGGAATTTTGAGGCAACGCTCACCGCGAGCAATGCCGTGGGCACGGGCGCGTCGGTCCTGGACATCCTGGTTTTGAACACCGGGAGTTCGGTGGTCCAGGAAATCTGGACAAACGTCCCCGGCGTCAATGTCACCGACATCCCGACGGCCACGCCGTCCAGCCTCACGAACCTGCTTGGCACGCTCGAAGGCATCCCCAACTACGGTGACAATTACGGCGAGCGCATTCGCGGTTATTTCACCGCCCAGGTCACCGGCAATTATTTCTTCTGGATTGCAGGGAGCGATTCCGCGCAGCTCTGGATTTCCGACGACAATCAACAAGTTAACAAAGTCCTGCGCGCCTGGGTCACGCCCACCAACAATCCCACCGCCCCCGGACAAAACGGCACCTCCTCGCGCCAGTGGAACTTGCAGACGAACCAGCAATCCTCGTGGCTTGCCCTCACCGCCGGGCAGCAATACTACATCGAAATTTTGCACAAGGCCGGCGCGGGCACGAACGACAACTGGTCGGTCGCCTGGCTGCAGGACCCCACCGGCACAAACAACGCCCCGGCCGGCGTCGTTCCGGGCTATCCCCTCTCTCGCTATTACCTACCCCTGCCCGTAAATGTCCCCGGCACGCTTTACTCCGCCAATCTGCTGGCGTTGCCCGGCGTGATCAGCGACGGTGTCGGCTCCGCAACCTTGCGCGTCAGCGCGGACGGCACGCAGGCCACCTTGAATTATTCCGCCACCAACCTCGTGGGCTCGCCCACCGGCCAGTCCATCAATTCGGATCCGTATTTGAATAATCCGGCCGAACTGATATTTGACATTTCTGCCGCCAAACCCCAGCCCAATGGCAGCTATCTTTGGAACATCAAGGGCACCGGTCCGCTGTCGGCCGCGGACATTTTGGAAATCATCAACGAAGGCAAGGCCTCCATCGTCATCGAGAGTAAGACCTTCCCGAATGGCGAGATTGGCGGACATTTCACCCTGGCCGCCGGCTCGCAGACCTTCACCGCCCCGCCCGCGCCGCCCACGTGGACGGATGATTCGGCCAATCCCAATGCCGCCGTGCGCTTTCTCACGCAGGCCACCTTTGGCGCCAATTCAAACGACATCGCCGCCGTGCAGGCGCTGGGTTACGCCGGTTGGATCAACAATCAATTCTCCCTCCCGGCCACCCACGCCCTGCCGAACGTGCTGGCCAACCCCTATTCGGACCCGACGGACCTGTATCAGAGCCCGCTCTGGTTCAACACCTGGTGGCGGCAATCCATCACCGCCCCGGATCAATTGCGCCAGCGCGTCGCCTTCGCCCTGAGCGAAATTTTTGTCGTCTCGGAAAATGGCGTATTGCAAAATCATGCCGACGCCCTTTCCTCCTACTATGACATGCTGATTGATCATGCCTTTGGCAATTACCGTTCCCTGCTTGAATCCGTCACGCTCCATCCCGCGATGGGTTTGTATCTGGGCATGGAGGGCAACAACGCCGGCAGCATCATCACCGGACTCCATGCTGATGAAAATTATGCCCGCGAAGTCCAGCAGTTGTTTTCCGTCGGCCTGAACCGGCTCTGGCCGGATGGCACGCTCATCCTCAATTCGCAGGACAATCTCGTGCCAACTTACAACCAGAATGTCGTGATGGGCTTCGCCAGCGTGTTCACCGGCTGGAATTATTATCAGGCCAACCAGACCAACGGCCGGCTGCCCTCCAACTGGTTTCCACCCGCCAATTACACCAACTCAATGGTCTTGGTGCCGACGCATCACGAGCTGGGCACAAAATTGTTGCTGGACAATATCATGCTGCCGCAGGCCTGGGGCAGTCAGAGCAATTCCACCTTCACCAATTTTGACATCTATTGCTCGCAGGACCTGGAATCCGCGTTGAATTCCGTCTTCAACAACCAGAACGTGGCCCCGTTCATCTGCCGCGAGCTTATCCAGCGCCTCGTCACCAGCACTCCCAGCCGCGATTACGTCTATCGCGTCGCGCAGGTCTTCAACAATGACGGCACCGGCGTTCGCGGCAATCTTCAGGCCGTCGTCAAGGCGATTCTCCTCGATTACGAGGCCCGCAGCCCGGATCTCATTTCCCAGCCGGCCTACGGCAAACAACGTGAACCGCTCCTCCGCGTCACCGAACTCGCCCGCGCGTTCCCTTCGCCGCCCACCGTCAGCGGCACCTACAGCCAGACCACCAACCAGGTCATCACCATCACCACCTCCAGCCCTCATCTGCTGAACAGCGGCGACACGGCGTTCATGATCTTCACCGACACCTCGGGAAAAGCCGCGCCGACCACCCAGGGTTACGGCGTGACTGTCACCAGTCCGACGACTCTCACCGTCAATGCGCCGCAGCTTTTGACCGGCAGTTACGGCCAGACCAACGGCGTCATCACGACCAGTCTTTCCGGCAATGGCCTGGCCGTCGGCAATCCGGTTTATCTCGTGTTCACGACCGGCGGCGCGTCGAACGGCCTCTACCAGGTGGCCAGCATCATTGATACCTCCCATTTCACCGTCACCAACTCCGACCCCACCCAGCGATCCGGCAATTGCCTGCTGCCAAAATTGTCCGTCGGCGGCTATACCCAGACTGGAACCAATATCCTGGTCAGCACCACCGGGCCGCATGGCCTCGTGGCCGGCAACAGTGTTTACATCAACTTCACCTCCGGCACGGCGGTGGATGGAACTTACCTGGTGGCGGTGGTTCCTGATCCCACGCATTTCACGGTCACGACGACAAATTCAAAAAGCCAGAACGACAACAGCCTCACGGTCTACTCGCTGGATCCGCCTCCCCTTAGTCGTTCCGGCACCGTTGTGATTCAGGAAAGCACCTGGAACATGAGTTACACGGACACCGGCACGACTTCGAGCTTGTCGCAATCGCCGCTCCGTTCGCCCACCGTTTTCAACTTTTTCTATCCGGGCTATGAATTCCCCGGCGCGCTCTCGTCCGCCGGGCTGACCACGCCGGAATTTCAGTTGACCACCGACAGCGGCGTGGCCGCGCAGATGAATTTCATCGAGGGCGCGATTTTAAACAATACTGGCAACACCAACGGCCTGAGCAGCTTCACCGGCGGCAACGGCTCCATCGTCCTCGACCTCAACCAGTGGATGACGACGAATTACACCTCCAATGCCGGCATTCCCTTGCTCGTGAGCGGCTTGAACACGCAACTGGCCGCCGGACAGATCTCCCCCGCGGCGCAGACGGACATCATCAGTTATGTCGCCAACACCACGAATTTCCCCTACAGCACCCCCACCGCGACGCAGATGCGCGACCGGGTGCGTGCGGTCGTTCATTTGATTGTCAGCTCTCCTGACTACCTCATCCAAAAGTGAAGTCATGAACAAAAAAAATATTTCCGTCATCACGCGCCGGGATTTTATCCGGCGCGCCACCTGTGCCGCCGTCGGCACCGCTGCCATGACCTCCACCATCCGCGATCTGCGGATCATGAACGCCGCCGTCGCGCAGTCGAACATCACCGACTACAAGGCCCTCGTCTGCATTTTTTTGCAGGGCGGCAACGACTCCAACAACATGATCCTTCCGACCATCCAGTCGGAATACGACAATTACGCCGCCATCCGCACGCCGGTGCTGGCCATCCCGCAAAGCGCCATCCTGCCGGTCAACTCGCTGGACGGCGACGGACACACCTACGGTTTGCATCCGAGCTGCCCCGAACTGCAGGAGCTCTTTGCCGAGGGCAAGCTGGCCTTCTTGTTCAACACCGGCACCCTCGTTTACCCCATCACCCGCGCGCAATACCTCGCCGGATCCACCGCCAAGCCGCCGCAACTTTTTTCGCACGCGGACCAGCAGACGCAATGGCAGACCTCCCTTCCCGACCAGCCGCCCACCACCGGTTGGGCCGGCCGCTGCGCGGACTTGTTGAACGCCATCCAGCCCCATGCCCCTATTTCGCTCATGGTGTCGCTCGCGGGCGCAAACATCCTCGAAGTGGGCAACATCGTTTCCCAATACTCGGTTTCCACCAGCGGTGCGATTGCGCTTTCCATGCCGACGACTCCCGGTGGCGGGGCCTATACCAACCGCCTGCCGGCGTTGACGAACATCCTCGGCCTTCCCTATTCAAACCTGTTGGCCCAGGCGTACGCGGGCGTGGCCGAGCATGCCATCAACACCAGCAGCCTGTTGAACGGCGCCATCTCCAACACCGCCTCGCCGACCTATTGGAAGACCAATTTTCCCGTGAAAATCGTGCCGCCCGAAGGCGGGGCGTCCTTTACCTCCACCTTGAGCCCGCAGCTCCAGATGGTTGCGCGTTTGATCGCCGCCGGAAGCACTCCCACCGCCCAGAACGGGTTCGGCATGAAACGCCAGATCTTTTTCTGCCAAGTAGGCGGTTATGACCTGCATACCGGCCAGACCAACTACAGCACCAACACGCCGAGCAACGTTCTGGTCGGTGCGCATACCAACCTGCTTGCGGAATTGAGCCAGTCCATGAACGCGTTTCAACGCGCCATGGAACAGCTCGGCCTTTCCGACAACGTCACCGCCTTCACCGCCAGTGATTTCGGCCGCACCTTTCCCAGCAACGGCCAGGGCAGCGACCACGGCTGGGGAAGCCATCACCTCATCCTCGGCGGCTCCGTGATAGGCCAGCGGACCTACGGCACCTTCCCCGTCCTCACCATCAACGGCCCGAATGACACCAGCACCGGCCGCTGGATACCCACCACCGCCATCGACCAGTACTTTGCCACGATTGCCACGTGGTTCGGCGTGGATCCCGGCAATCTTTCCACCGTCTTTCCCAATATCGGGCGTTTTGCCTCGCCCAACCTCGGGTTCCTTCCAATTCCACCTACGTGACCGCCTTTGCCGCCAGCGATTTTGGCCGCGCCACCCTCTTTCCGAACCTCGGACGATTCACTTCGTCCGGTCTCGGCTTCATCTGATGACCAGACGGATCATCGCGGTGGCGCTTCTGATTCTAATAACCACCCTGCTCGTCCAT
>DATMLG010000384.1:0-2857 GCA_035570675.1 Verrucomicrobiia bacterium
CTTTTGAAAACCTGCGAGGATTGAATCTCCGAATATGCCGCCCGGATGGGGCTGGGATTTCTTTTGGAATGGGTTTTCTACAAATATGTCGCGCCGACGGCGCTAATTCAACGCCCGTTCAAAGCCAGGCGGAGCGGCAGTTAAAATCCTCGTTCCCGTGCTTTTTCACCACTTCCGCCAACCGTCGGATAAGGCCCCGCTGATCGGTTTGCCGCAGTTTCTTGCTATCCGCATAAATCACCCCGGCGAACGTCTTGCCCGCCGCCAGCCGTGTCTTGCAGTGAGCCGGTACAGTGTTCACATCGCGCGTCACCAGCACCCGCCTTTCCTGATCAAGCAGTTCCAGCAGCACTTCATCCGTCAGCGCCGCCCAATCGGTCTCGTGGATGCTCTTCACGTCCAGACCGGGGAATTGGCGACGCAGCGCCGCTGCCACATCCGGGGAGATATGCACATCCAGCAGCAGCTTGATCGTCACAATTGTTCCAAATCGGGTATTTCCTGTTTCATGCCGGCGTAATCGCGCCGGGCGGACAGAGCTGAGCTATCCTTGATTTCTTGCGGGTAAGCATCCGCGTAGGCCAGGGCCATCCGCACCAGCGCGGCGGGTTTGCGGATGAGCTTCATGGCTTCGGCCAGATTGCCATCCAATTCCCGCACCAGCTCGACAATCATCCAGACGGGCCAACGGCTGCCCGCCAGATACGCGACCCTGCCCGGCTGCCCGTCCCGAAATTCAATGGCTGAAAACCGGCTGCGTCGCACGCCCTCGGCAATGTATGCCGCGGCCGCCGTGCCGGAGGGAATGCCCTTCATACGGGCGTCGGCGTCCAGGGCGGATTTCTCGCGGGCGGTGAGCCGCACCGATACAGTTGCTTCTTTAGTCAGGCTTGACATACAATGTAAACATTCGCACACGGATGGTCTCCTGGCAAGCTCGTTTTGGCAGGCAGCACAAACAGCGGTTTGGCGCCATGTGATTCAGGGGCACAGCGTGAGGAATACGCCTCGTTGCTTGAGGAATTTGGTGTGGAATGCGGCCCGCGACGCCTTTTGAAAACCTGCGAGGATTGAATCTCCGAATATGCCGCCGGATGGGGCTGGAGTTTCTTTTGGTACGGGTTTTCTACAGAGATGTTGCGCCTGATACGGTTTCCAGAGTTATTCATCCGGCGTCGAGGAGAGCCCGGACAAGCTCCCCGGAGCCGACGGTGAATAACTCTGCGGCGACAAAAGATTTGCGGTCGGGTAAAAATGGAGTTGGCCGCATCGCACCGGACGGTTCACGGTCATTCGCGCCTCGCCTTTCGAAGGCTCGCCGTAGTTCACCGGTCCGTCCGGTTGCGGCTGTCAAAATGTCTGAGAGAACTAAAGCCCAAGAGGCTCCTTGTATCAGGATGACACACGACAGCGCCGCGGTGCGCGCAACCGCAAAGAGAACTATGAAATCGTGGAATGAAATCACGCATTACGCAGGCTTCGACTGGGCTCGCGACCATCACGATGTGGTCATCGTGGACCGCCAGGGTCAGATCGTGGCAGAGTTTCGCATTGCCCACTCCTTGGAGGGGTGGCAAGAGTTTGGCCGGCAGCTCAAGAACCACCCCGCCGTTGCGGTGGCCATCGAGACCAGCCAGGGAGCGGCCATCGATCAACTCCTACAGTTGGACTGCGCCGTCTATCCGGTCAATCCGCACAGTGCCAAGAGCTATCGGGAGCGCAAGGTTCCCAGCGGCAATAAGACCGACCACGTGGACGCATGGTCATTGGGAGAGGCCCTGCGGATGGATGGCCAGCACTGGAAAAGCCTCCAGCCACTGGACCCGCTCACGCAGCAATTACAGTTGTTGTGCCGGGATGAAATCGGCCTCATTGAGCAGCGGACGGCCTTGGTCAATCAGCTCCAGCAGGCCTTGTGCGAGTATTATCCGGCAGCCTTGGAAGCCTTTGACGATTGGACCCACCCCAGTTGTTGGGACTTTGTCCTCCAGTTCCCCACGCCCGAAAAACTGGCTGCCGCCGGACCGCGGCGCTGGGAAAAGTTCCTGCACAGCCAAAGACTGTGGCGTGCGGAGACGGCCGGCAAACGCCTGGAGATTTTCAAAAATGCCCGGCAGTTTTGCGGCAGTCCACCGGTCGTCTCGGCCAAAAGCCTTTTGGCCGTCAGCCTGGCCCACTTGCTCAACGCCTTGGAAACGCAATTGGATCACTATCGCCAGCAAATCGAAACCCTCTTTAAACAACATCCCGACAGCGGCCTCTTCGGTTCGCTGCCCGGCGTGGCGCGAACGTTGGCGCCACGGTTGTTGGGCGAAATCGGCGGTGATCCCCAGCGCTTTGAGGACACCGAAAACCTGCAATGTGTGGCTGGCACCGCCCCGGTCAGCTTCCAGTCCGGGCAAATCCACAAGGTCCGGATCCGCTTTCAGTGCAACAAAGTGCTGCGGCATACGGTGCATCTGTGGGCTGGCTGTTGTTTACGCGTTTGTCCCTGGGCAGAGGTCTATTACCGGCAAAAGCGCGCCGAAGGCAAAAGTCACGCCTGCGCACTGCGCTGCTTGGGCCAGCGATTGCTCAAAATCCTCTGGCGCATGATCCAAACCCGCACCCCCTACGACCCTGATCTTCACGCCAAAAATCAGCAGGCCCACGGTTCTTGGGTGCTGCAACTCATTCGCCAGAAACCAGCCTGAAAATCCGGTGAACAATTTTATGAAAAATTCCTTTTCAAATCAGAGAACAACTACGGCGCTGCCCGAAGGGCTAGGCGGCATTTAGTTACTTTTGGCTGCCACCCCCTGAAGTCCCAAAAGTGTGCTTAAAGTCCCAAAAACGACCTAAGAGGTTCATTGACGCC
>DATMLG010000385.1:0-5407 GCA_035570675.1 Verrucomicrobiia bacterium
ACATGAAACGCCGGCCGCGGAGACCGATGCGTTCCTGGCGGAAGAGGATGGGACCGTCCGACACGACCCAGATGAGGACGGCGATGCAAAGCATCAGCGGCAGGAGCAGCGGGAGGGCGAGCAACACGAGGGCGATATCGAGCACGCGTTTCCAGCGCGGGACCAGCAGCGCACGGGCGTGATCCGCAGTCCCGGAAGAGCCATTCATTTGAGAGTGATGCATGAATCAATAAAACTTCTGAATTCAACGACCGGCAGTGAGACCGAACTTCCAAAAAATTTCAGGGCACGCGGCCCGTGCGAGGCGCTCATGGATGAAAAATTGTGCCGGCGGAGTTGAGGGAAGCGTGTTTGCGCGCTCCGGATTGAACGCGCCCTTTGCCCGCCACTGCTGTTTGCACAACACCCAAATTCATACCCTGCCATAGTAAGCAAATTGTCTGCGGTTTGTCTGTCGTGGCACGCCCTCATTCTTTCGTCATGGAATCCGCGAGGGCAAGTAGCGGAAAACGCTACAGGCGGTTTTCCAGGGTTAATTTCAGTCCGGCTTCTGCGGGCAGGAGCATGTGATGACGGTACCGCCAAAGGGGTTCGGATGGACTTCCAACGCCCCGCCGGCCATGTTGGCGCGATAGCGCATGATGTTCAATTCGACACCGGCCTCATGGGAGTTTCGGGAATCGGCATCCTGTCCGTTATCTGTGATGGAAAGCTGAAGGTTGTCGCCATCGCGGCGCAGGGAGATGAGAATCCTGGTGGCGCCGGCGTGCTTGACGGCGCTTTGAACGGCTTCAAGGGCGATGCGATAAAGGTGCGTCGCCGCGGCCTGGTCGCGGAGAACGACGCCCTCTTGGCAATCCGCGTCGCACACGACGCGCAGGCCGCGGGTGGTGCTCATGGCGAGTTCGCGCAGGGCAACGCCGAGGCCGTTGCCGGCGAGGTTGACCGGGCAGAGGGTGTGGGAAAGGTTGCGGGCCTGGGTGATGGCGTTGTCGAGCAGCGCGGTGATCCGGGCGACGCGAACGGCTTCCGAGGGAAGCTTGGCCATCAGGTCGCGCCGCAAGAGGTCACTGGCGAAGGCGATGCTGACCAACTGCTGGCAGATGCCGTCGTGCAGGTCCTGGCCGAGACGGCTGAGATCGCGGTCACCGATTTCGATGATTTCCTGTTCCAAGCGTTTGCGGTCGGTGATGTCCTCCGCGATGCCGGCCAGGCGATAGATTTCTCCGGCCTCGTTGCGCACGGGGAAAACGCGGCCATGAACCCAGCGGACAGCGCCATCGGGGCGGATGATCCGGTATTCCTCGTCAAACTCGCCGGTCGATTGTTTGACCGAAATAACCTGAAGGATGCGCTCGCGGTCTTCATCATGAATGGCATCGAACCAGTCATCAGCGCAGGCACGCAGGCTGGCGCAGGAACGGCCCCAGATTCTTTCATAACCGGGGCTGACGTAGAGCACGCGGGAGACGGGAAAATCCGTCATCCAGAACACGGCGCCAATGGATTCCGCGAGCTGGCGGAAACCTTCGTCCTCATCAAGGAGGTCGGCGGTATGTGAATGGAGTTGGGGCAGCATTTCAGACAGGCCACGAAGCGGCAGTTCAGTTTTTTGATTCACGTTGAGATTGGGGACTGTCGCCGCGGCAACAAGCCGGCGGCGCGGGGATCACGGAAGGAAAGGAAATTGTGGGTAAAAGGCGGCCGGCGATAAAGGCCCGACCGGCCTGAGTGCAAGGCTCCGCACTTGTTCGCGCAGACCAAACTTCACGAACTTTTCACTGTTGCCCCGGCGACCGACGCCAGAGCGCTGAATTTCCACCGGCATTTTGACTGACATTCGCGGCAGAAGCCGCGCTCAGGCCGCAGCCAGGAACGGCGCACGGGCCGTCAGGCTGTTCCCTTCGAGCGTCACGCAGGCGCGCTCGACTTCGACGGCCGTGGGCCGTCCCAAAATTTCCAAAAGCACCTGGACGCGCTGCCGCGCGGGCAGGACGCGGAGTACGCTGGCCCGCATTCCTTCAAAAGCACCCTCGGCCACGACGACTTCCGTGCCCGGCTGAAGTTCATCGCGCACGAACACGACTTCCTCATTGGCGAAATAGGCGCGCAATCCTTCGACGACTTCTTCCGGCACGCGCGGGATGACGCCGCCGAAATGGACGAGGGAGCCGACGCCGTTCGCGTAGCGCATGTTGTCCAATTTCTCTTCCAGGACGCAACGGACGAAAAGATAGCAGGGAAACAAAGGTTCCAGGACGCGGACGATGCCGCGGCGGGTGCTGCGCTCGACGCGCAACCGGGGGCAGAAAATTTCCAGGCCCGCCTGACGCGCGAGGTTGGCGGCGGCGATGTGCTCGTGCTTGGGCTTGGTGCGCACGCAATACCAGGCGGCCTTGCGCTCAAGCGCGGCGCTGTTCGCATTTGCATCCGGTGTTGTCGGTCCGCCCAAATTCATGTTGTCCACACTACGTCGTGCCTTGTTTCTTGTCAGTCGTGGCCCGCCCTCATTCTTTTGTCACGCGGGGATTGACGCCTTGTCATGGAGGACACTACGTCGGTCGCGGAAAGCCTGAGACAGCGCCGGAACACACCTGATTATGTATTCGTAGATAATGTCTAGAATTGTCGATGGGATGGATGTATCAAGGGCTGACTTTCTCATATCAAGGATGCGAAATAGAGCAAGAAACGGGCCACGGAACTTGCTCAATATTAAGAATCTACGCGCAAATTAGAGCTGTTTGGCCAAAGAAATCGAAGTGGAATGCCGAAATGCGAGAGGGAAACCGAATCCGTGATATTAAAACTGAAACCTCAGCCCTGGGCGTTGCTGATTTGCCAGCGGATGGCGAATTGCAGAAGGGCGAGCGAATCTTTCAAACTTAGCTTTTCCTTGATGCGAGCGCGGTAGGTTTCAACGGTGCTGACGTCAATGTGCAGGGACGCAGAGATCTGGCGGGTGCTCTTGCCGGAGCCGATCATTTCAAAGACTTGAAGTTCGCGGTCCGTCAGACAATCCACGGGCGATTCACCGACGCCGCGTGCGGGGCCGGCGATTTTCGAGGCGACGCGCGCCGCGGCGCGTTCGCTCCAGTAGATTTCGCCGTTCATGATCTGGCGGATGGCGACCATGACGCGCGTGGTGGCCTCCTGCTTGGTGATGTAACCGCGGGCGCCGGCGCGGATGGCGCGTTCGGCGTGGATGGTTTCATCGTGCATGGAAAGGACGAGGATCTGGACTTCCGGATGGCGGTCGCGCATGTCCTTGATGAGTTCCATGCCGTTGGAGCTTTTCAAGGTGAGATCAATGATGGCGAGATGGGGTTTGCTGGCCGCGGCCGCGGCCAGGGCCTGTTCGCGGTCCTCCGCCTCGCCGCAGACTTCCAAGTCCTTTTCACGGCGGATGAATTCGCGCAGGGACAGGCGTACCAAGGGATGGTCGTCCACGATAAGAATTCGTGTGACCGCGTGCTTGCCCGACTTGTTGCTGCTGACCATTTAATTGCTACCTGGAATCCAGGAGATAACACGTAAAACCCACGCCAATTGTTTCACTAATCGGCGATAAAACCGGACTGAGCATGACTCAGGAATGACAATTAAGGCAGTTTTTGGAGACAAAGGCAAGTTTGTACATCCCGCATTTTGGCGGGCGATTTCGGGGAAAAGCCATGGGGAAGGCTTGGGGGGATCGTGTGGAAATCAGAATAGAGTCGTGAAAAATCGTATTATACCGGGGTTTTCCGGGAAAAGATTAAAATCTTAGTGCCTGTCCATGAATACTTTACGGATTAATTATAAGTTCTTATAGTACGGTTGAACGTTTTGTTCGGGACAGGGTCAAAATATATGTAGGCTTGTAGGTTTGGAAGTGGTTAAGACCGGCCCAGAGGTGGGCCGGTCTTTTTTATCCGGCGAGCCGAGCGACTCGAGGAATGTATGGAAACAACCTGCGCGACGGAGGAGGATCGATACATGAACACACCGCAAACATCAGTAGGCTACTCGGAACTCGGAGTCCGCGCTGCTGTGTTGCTCTGCCTTGGTGCAGGCGCTGCGTTTCAACTGGCCTACATGTTCCCGGCCTGCGGATTTTTGATCGCGGTTTATCTTTGGTGCCTGTTTCAACTGACCCGGCTCAAGACAGCGCGGCAGGCGACCTATTTTGGGCTGGCGGCGGGGATGCTGGCCTTCGCGCCGCAACAATACTTTTTCTGGACCATTTTCGGGCCGGCGGCGATTGCGCTTTGGTATGTATGCGGCTTCTGGATCGGGATGTTTGTCATCATGGGCCGGGCCTGCCGTCGGGCTTTTGGAAAAGCTTGGACTGTCTTATTGATTCCATTTCTCTGGACCGGCTACGAGTATTTTCGCAGCGAGCTTTATTACCTGCGCTTTTCATGGCTCAATGCGGGCTATGTCTTTGCCAATCATTTGCACTGGCTGCCGATGAAACATCTGGGCATGTATGGATTTGGGTTTGCAATCATGGCGGTCATCAGCGCGGCAGGGTTGCTGAAATCCAGAGCAAGAACCTACGTGCTGACGTCTGCATTGTTTGCTTTTGGAGTGCTCAACAACCTGCCCTCGCGTGAAAGTGTTCCAGTCGGCACGCCACGGGCCAGTTTGCAGGTGGCGGGCGTACAGATGGAGTTTCCTTCGCAACAAGAGGTGGTTTTCAATTTGAAGGCGCTGCTCAAGGCACATCCGGAAGCGCAGTTGGTGGTTTTAAGCGAATACACGATTGACGGGCCGGTGCCGGAGTATCTCAAGGCCTGGTGCCGCCAGAACAGCCGTTACCTGGTGGTCGGCGCAAAAGACCCGGCAACGAATTCAAATTACTACGACACGGCCTTCGTGGTCGCGCCTTCCGGCGAGATTGTATTCCGTCAGGGCAAGTCGGTGCCGGTTCAATTTTTCAAGGACGGCCTGCCGGCGAAGGAGCAGCGATTATGGGATTCGCCCTGGGGCAAACTGGGATTCTGCATCTGCTACGATCTGAGCTACACCCGCGTCACAGACAAATTGATCAGCCTTGGCGCGGAAGCAATCATTGTGCCGACGATGGACGAGGTGGATTGGGGACGACATCAGCACGAGATGCATGCGCGGGTGGCGCCGGTCCGGGCGGCGGAGTATGGGGTGCCAATTTTTCGCGTGGGGAGTTCCGGAATTTCCCAATGCGTGGATAGAACGGGAAAAACAATGGCCACGGCCCCGATGCCGGGCGACGGGGCAATAATATCGGGAAATCTGGAATTGAACGGCCCGGGCAGTTTGCCGCTGGATCGTTACATCGCGCCACTCTCGGTTTGGTTGACGGGAGGATTGATGGTGTGGCTGGGGGTGGCGACGGTCATGAAAAAAATCGGGAACAAATCGAAGGATCGAGAAAAACGGGATA
>DATMLG010000386.1:0-3418 GCA_035570675.1 Verrucomicrobiia bacterium
CTCCGGCATTTGCCGGCCCCTTCTTCGAGCGAACAGACTGGCGGGCGTTTGCGTTGACTGCGGCGATGCTGCTGGCGGTTTATCTGTGGACGCTGGCACCTGATGTGACATTGGAGAACTCGGGGATGATGGCCACCGGTGCGACTTATGGCGGCATTATCAACCCACCCGGCTATCCGCTCTGGACGATTTATTCGTGGCTGTTCACCCATCTGCTCCCCTTCTCAACCATCGCCTGGCGGGTGGGGGTTGGCTCGGGAGTCGCAGCGACGCTGGCCGGCGGACTGGTTGCTCTGATGGTCTCTCGTGGCGGCAAGTTGCTGCTCGAGAATTCACCGGGGTTCGCGCGCCGAAGTTTGGCAGACCAAAACCTCATGCGCATCGTCTGCGGTTGCGTGGCGGGATTGGCGCTGGGCTTCAGCGTCCCGGTTTGGCAAAAGGCGGTGATTGTGGACATCTGGACATTTGGAGAATTGGTGTTCGGCATCATGCTTTGCCTGCTGATGCGCTGGATGGCCGAGCCGAATGCGAGAAAATATTTATACCGGGCGGCGCTGGTTTACAGCATGCTGGTAACCGAGAGGTGGGAGATGCTCGTGCTTGCGCCCGGTCTGCTAACCTTGGTGTTCATTAGTGCCCCGAAACTGGGGCGGGACCTTTTCTTTGCGACAGCAACCGTCACGTTTCTGATATGGCTGTGCGTCAAGTTTGGTCTTCCGCAGTTTCTTTCCTACTTTGGCCTTTCCGATGAGCTAAAGTGGTTCTTTGCTTTTGCGTTCGCCCCCGCCGCGGTTGCAGCACTGGTTTTCATCGCGATGAAGCGAAGTGCCGGATCGGAATGGAAGGCGGCAACTATTTGTATGATCATGGTTTTCCTGGGACTGGGATGCTTCTTTTATCTGCCCATCGCGTCCATGATGAATCCTCCGGTCAATTGGGGGTATCCTCGCACGATCGAAGGTTTCTACCACTGCATCAGCCGCGGCCAGTACGAAGAGCTTCACCCAACCCACAACTGGTACCTGTTCGGTGCGCAGCTTTGCATGGTGGCAAAGGATACGAGCAACGCGTTCGGATGGTATTACCTGCCTTTCGCGGTGCTCCCATTCTGCTTCCTTCACAAAATGCAGCCCGCCGCACAAAAATGGTTGTTCGGCCCGATCGTAATTTTTATTTACGTCGGCCCCGTCTTAATCGCAATGTTGAATCCTTCGGCTGACAAGCAATCCATGGAATTGCATCAACCGTACTGGTCCGCCCTGTATGTCGCCCTGGCCATGTGGGCCGGCCTGGGGATGATAACCCTGGCCGCGATGACTCCACCTGCCTGGGGCCGAACGAAGTCAAAAGCTGCGGCTGAGCGCTGATTTACTTCAGCTTGCCCAACGTGTCTTTGACGGCCTGGAAGTTCGGCAGGTCCTTCGGCGTGGGCGTCTGTTCGCTGTATTGAATGACGCCCTGCTTGTCGATGACGAACGCCGCGCGCGCCGCGGTGTCGCCCACGCCCGCGAGCATCGGGAACACCACGTCGTAGGCCTTGATGGTGGTCTTGTTCAAATCGCTCGCCAGGGTGATGCCGATTTTTTCCTTCTGCGCCCAGGCCTCCTGTGCAAAGGGCGTGTCCACGCTGACGGCGACGACGTCCGCGTTCAGGCCGGAATACGCGCCCAACCCGGCGGTGATGTCGCACAACTCGCTGGTGCAAACGCCGGTGAAGGCGGCCGGGAAAAAGAGCAGCACGGTGTTCTTCTTGCCAAAATTGTTGCTGAGCTTGACGTCCACGAGGCCGGCGGCCTGTTTGGATTTCAATGAAAAATCAGGAGCCTTGGTGCCGACAGATAATGCCATAATATTTCCGGGTTGATGGTTAAGGCCGAATTCGATCCAGCCGCGAGTTGTATAATCGGCCAACCGCCCGCTGTCAAACGGCGATTACGCAACCTGAAAAGTCCGCGCCATCCTGCATCAGGCCGGAGTGTGTGCGGGCGTGCCGATGGTGCGCGCGCCAAAAGCGGCATAATGTGCCGCACCCAGCAGGGGCGCGGTCGGATTCAGGATGACGCGCACCGGCATGGCCTTCACCAATGCCTGCATTGGCGCCTTGTCCATGAATGCGGCAAGAAAACCGCCTTGCTGCAACCGCGGCAAAATCTTCGGCGCAATGCCGCCGCCGAGATAAATGCCGCCGGTCGCCATCATTTTTAGTCCCAGGTTCCCTGCCTCGGCCCCGTAATACGACACAAACATGTTCAGCGCCTGTTCACACCGCGAACTTGAACCATCCATCGCCGCTTGCGTGATGACGACGGCGGGATCGGATTGCGTGATGGCCCCCGCGAACGATTCCGGTTCGTCTCCGCGCTTCGTGTCGCGCAAAAATTCGTAAATATGGAACAGCCCCGCACCCGACAGCACCCGCTCCCAGCTCACGCGCCCAAAACGGCCGGCCAGGTATTCAAACAATTCCGCGTCCACCTTGTTCTGCGGGGCAAAGTCCGAGTGGCCGCCTTCGCACGCAAAGGGATGATAATCTTCGCCGTCCCAATAAAGCCCGGCCTCGCCCAGCCCCGTCCCGGCGGCGATGATGGCGGCATTGCCTGTCGCACCCGCTTCGCCCGGGTTGAGCACCGCAAAATCCGAGGGCGGCAGTTCCGCCAGGCCGTAGCTGTTCGCCTCGAGATCGTTGATAAGATGGACCGTGCCAATTTTCAATTCCGAGGAAAGTTCCGTCGCCTCGATCTTCCACGGCAGATTGGTAAGTTGAACGCGATCCCGTCGGACGGGTCCGGCGATGCCGAAGCAGGCGCTTTCGATCGCCGGCGCGCCGGCATCGGCCAGAAACGCACGGACAATGTCCTGCAGGCTCACATACCGCCGGCTCGGGAAGCTCGCCTCGCGCGCCAGTTTTACATGGCCGTCGCGAGACTCAAAGAGTCCGAGATTGACCTTTGTTCCACCAACGTCGCCGGCGAGAATCATGCTGGATTGAACCGTATTATACGCAAATTTCCAATCATTTCATAGGATCGGGCGTTTTTGGGATGGTTGTGTGCAAAAGAATCGTCAATATTAGTTGACCAGTTGGTCAACAAGCTTAAGTTGTGCTCGGATATGGCCAAACAAGCCGAATTATTGCGAGATTTGGCACGAGTGATGCGGCCAGCCCGAGGCGGTTGGGCACGTGCTTTGGGCTCCTATAAAAGCCGTTGCATCATGCCCCGGAACTTGGGTGCATTGGATACTTTGAAAACGCCTTGACGGCACCCGGCGTGGTGTTAAGTTTACTGAACAGTCAACAAAACTATTATGGGCAGAACAAGTAACGCCAAAGAGCGCCTGTTGCAGGTCGCATTCGACCTGATTTGGGAACAGAGTTACGGCGCCGTGAGCGTGGATGACATTTGCGTCCGGGCCAAGG
>DATMLG010000387.1:0-5800 GCA_035570675.1 Verrucomicrobiia bacterium
CGGCGAAATCCAGTCGCTCACCGGCGTCAAACACCGCCAGACATTCCGCGAAAATTATCTCAACGCGCTTATCAGCAAGGGCTGGCTTGGGCGAACGATTCCAGATAAACCGCAAAGCCGCTTGCAGCGCTACCAGATCACGGATGAAGGAAAGAAGTGGTTGCTGGGCGCGACCAATCGGAACTCAACTTCATAAAATTGAGATCGGCAAACGGACACCAAAACGGACACCAAACGGATTAAAAACGATAGGGTCGGATAAAACAGTTTTTGCTTGAATACCCAATGAAATCAGGCATATTTGAGGTGCAACGGCGGGAAAATCTGGCCGATTCCGACCCTCGCCTCCAGTAAACAATTTTCAATCAATGACTTGCAATTCTTAGGTGGTAGCTGAAAACCGACCTTCGCCTTAAACAAGTCTTTGATGTTGCTTGTTTATTTAGTTTGCAAACGGGCTTCATTCGTCGTTACCAGCGCGCAGAACCGAGTAGATGGGAGGCCGCTGTTTTGTCGAACCGCATACACACAACGCTGCCGCGCACGGAGACGATCGTCACGAGACTCGGAGGTCCGGCTTTGTTTTCAGTGTCTGGCAGTGTGGGGACGATGGATGTCATGCTCATGTCCTTTTCGTTGCGGCATCAGATCAAACGTTCATTTGTCAGGGCCCTTCCGTTTTGAGAGCTGTTGGTGGCATTTCTAATTTCCGGCGGGGGCGGCAATCGGCTGCCGGGGTTGCCCGCGATGCCATGCGCTCAGGTCGCCACTCATCACGTAGATGATCATGGCCGCGAGCATCAAGAATACTGCGACCCAGAAACGCGCGCATCGCAGCGTGCGTTTCCAATAAGGACGGGCGTCATGATGATTGCCGCTATTATCCGGGTGGTCGTCAGGGTTGTGGCCGTGCTTTATTTCATTCATTGTTTTCCGAGCCTCTCCCTAGAGATTGCCTTGATTTATTTCAGTTCAACCGCCTTTCCATTTTTGCTCCCGCTTGATCCGCCGCGGATTGATTCGGTGCTGGCATTCGCAGATTGTCATAGAGATAAATCTGCCCGGCTGAAAGATGGTTGGCGGCGCGCCAGCAGGCGTCCGTCAGGCGGAGGAGTTTTGGTGTGAGAGTGCTGGTTTTCATGTCAACGCTTTTGGGTCTCGATGGCTAAACCCGCCATTAACAATCCTTCCTTTTGCAAAAGCTAACAATGGGGTGTTCACCCCATGGCCGACGCTGTGGGTATTTTGCGCGCCTCCTATTCAGGCTGAAGCTTTTTGGGGAAAAGCGCGCCCAACACCCGGTGATGGCGCGTCTGAAAATCACGCCCAGAATCGTGAGGGCGATTCCGGCGAGAATGATGTAAAGCGCGATGGATCCAAGCCGGGACAGGGCATTTCAACATGCCCGTGAGCAGATTGGCAAAGATGGGCGGAAACAAAAAAAATGAACCGCGCGATGAAAACCGTTCGGGCGCCATGACGTTTGAAGAATTGTTCGGGCACACCTGGCGCTGAGCGTTGAATCGGCCGACGCAAAAAAATTATCGCTTTGAAGCCAGTTGTGTAACTTTATGCATTGAATGCGGTCATTTATACCGAGTTGGGAAGGCCGGTGGAAAAGAGTGGGCGGTCTGTGCAACTGTTGCGCAGACGTCCAATTCCCTGCTCTTCGCGAAGTAGATTGGTCGAAATGTTTAAATCGGAACATTTATGGCGCATCCAAATAACGTCGCCGGCGGTCCGAGATGAGAGGCTAAATCCGAAGAGCTTGCTCCAAAATGAACACGACCACCATCACCGATGAAACCAACGGGGTAATCACCAGAGTCACGACCATTCATCATGATTATTTCAACTATCACTGGCTGATTCTAGGGGTCGTCGCGTTCGGATTGCTGGCTTGGGCGCTGCGCAAAATATTCTGGGAAAAGGATTCAAATTAAAGGGTCACCTCTCCACGCTCAAATGTATCCCCGAAACGAAATCAAGAACCCCCCGGACAAGGCCCGCGGGAATTTGCGAAACCCCGGGGGCGGGGGAACTTTGGTGGTGGATGGCGGTTTGTTCGTGCGTGAAATTTTGGACCATGATCTCGGGAGCGAGGGCTGCCAATAAATGGAAAGGAAGGCAATGTCTGAAGAAAAACCAAACCCGGAAAACGCCGGCCCAACCCCGGCACCACAAACCCCGCCGGGGCAAGCCGCTAAGAAGCACCATTGGTTGCGGGCAATCATAATTGTGGTGGTAATCCTGGTCGTGGGCGGCATCTTGTTTTGGTTCTTTACCCGGCGGCCAAAAGCAGTTGCGCCACCGCCGCCGGTGCGGGTTTCGATTACCAATGCCACGGAGGGGGACATCGGTATTTACGTCAGCGCGCTGGGTTCGGTCACCCCGGTTGCCACGGTCACCGTTCTTAGTCAGGTGACGGGGCAACTGACCAACGTGAACTTTACCGAGGGGCAAATGGTAAAGGCGGGCGATTTGCTGGCGCAAATAGATGAACGCCCGTTCCGGGCACAGTTGACCGCCGCCGAAGGACAGCTGGAACGGGATCAGGCGATGCTGGAGTCGGCCCGGATTGACCTCGCCCGTTATCAGGCCGCGGCCGCCCAGAATGCCATCCCCAAACAACAACTTGATGATCAGCTGGCGCTGACGCATCAAGATGAGGGCACGGTCAAGTTTGATCAAGGCCAGGTGGACAACGCAAAAGTACAGCTTGATTATTGCCGGATCACCTCGCCGATTTCCGGGCGGGTCGGACTTCGGCTGGTGGACCCAGGCAACCTGGTCCAGGCCAGCTCCACCAGCGGTCTCGCGGTCGTTACCCAGTTGCAGCCGATCACGGTCATTTTCAGCGTGGCGGAAGATTATCTGCCGCAGATCCAGCACCAACTGGCGTTGGGTAATCACATGACCGTGGAAGCCTATGACCGCGCACAACAAACCAAGATCGCAACGGGAAGCATTCTGGCGCTGGACAACCAGATTGACAGCGCGACCGGCACAGTCCGGCTGAGGTCCATTTTTACCAATGAGGACAACGCGCTTTTCCCCAACCAGTTTGTGAATGTGAACCTGCTGATTGACACGCTGCACGGCCAGACACTGATTCCAGTCTCCGCCGTTCAACGGAACGGCCAGGCGACATTTGTCTACGTTTTGACCAAGACCAATACGGTGGCAATGCGAACGGTGAAAGTCGGGACGACGGACGGCGACACTACCGCGGTGCAAGGGGTCAAGGCCGACGAAGTCCTCGCGACGGACAACTTCAACCGGCTGCAGGATGGGGCCAAGGTGGCACCGCGGCAGCCCGGCGAGGCCAGGGAACAAAGGCAGTGAGCCCCTCACGTCCATTTATTCTTCGGCCGGTGGCGACATCGCTGCTGATGGCGGCCATACTTCTGATAGGCATCGTCGCCTACATCCAATTGCCCGTATCGGCGCTGCCCGAGGTGGATTATCCCACCATCCAGGTGGTGACTTTCTATCCGGGAGCCAGTCCAGATGTCATGGCTTCTGCCGTCACCGCGCCGCTTGAACGCCAGTTTGGCGAAGTGCCGGGTCTCAGCCAGATGACCTCCACGAGTTCCGGCGGCAGTTCGGTCATCACCATGCAGTTCTCGCTCTCCCTCGATATCGACGTCGCCGAGCAGGAGGTTCAGGCCGCGATAAACGCGGCGCAAACTTATCTTCCGTCCGACCTGCCCGCCCCTCCGATTTACAGCAAATCAAATCCGGCTGACGCCCCGATTCTGACGCTGGCGCTGACGTCCAAGACGATTCCCCTGTCGCAGGTGGAGGACCTGGCGGACACGCGCCTTGCGCAGAAGATTTCACAGCTGCCTGGCATCGGTTTGGTCAGCATTGTCGGAGGCCAGAAGCCGGCGGTCCGGATTCAGGCCAATCCCACGGCGTTGTCCGCTTACGGGCTCAACCTCGAGGATCTGCGCACGGCCATGCAACAAACCAGCATCAATCAGGCAAAGGGCAATTTTGACGGCCCGAAGCAGTCCTACTTGATTGACGCGAACGACCAGCTTTTGACCAGCCAGGATTATGAATCGGTCGTGGTGGCCTATCACAATGGGGCGCCCGTGATGCTGAAGGACGTGGCCCAGGCGGTGGATGGCGTGGAGAACATCAAACAGGCGGCGTGGATGAACAAGGTTCCCGCCGTCCTCGTCAACATTCAGCGCCAGCCCGGCGCCAACATCATCGCGGTGGTGGACCGGATCAAGGGCCGCCTGCCGCAGCTCAGCAGCACGCTGCCCACCTCGGTTCAAGTCTCGGTGCTGACCGACCGCACCAATACCATTCGCGCCTCCGTCAAGGACATTCAATTTGAACTGATGTTGACGGTGGCGCTGGTCGTGATGGTGATTTTTCTCTTCCTGAGGAATCTTGCGGCGACGGTCATTCCCAGCGTCGCGGTCCCGCTGTCGCTCGTGGGAACCTTCGCCGTCATGTTTGTGCTGGGTTACAGCTTGAACAATCTGACGCTCATGGCGCTGACCATTTCCACGGGTTTCGTGGTGGATGATGCCATTGTCATGATTGAAAACATTGTCCGCTACATTGAGCAGGGGGACAAACCGATGGACGCGGCATTGAAGGGCGCCGAACAAATCGGGTTTACGATCATCTCGCTAACGGTTTCCTTGGTGGCGGTTTTGATCCCGCTTTTGTTCATGGGCGACATCGTCGGACGGCTGTTCGGCGAGTTTGCCATCACCCTGGCCGTGACCATTCTGGTGTCAGCCATCGTCTCGCTGACGCTCACGCCCATGATGTGCTCCCGCTTTCTGCGCGAAAAAAGCGAACAACCACGCGGCCGGCTTTACCAGGCATCCGAGCGTGTTTTCCAGAGCGTCATCGATTTTTACGGCCGGACTCTGAAGCGGGTGCTCCAACATCAGGGGATCACGCTGCTGGTGGCACTGGGGACTCTCGTGCTCACTGTTGTGCTTTATATGATCGTGCCAAAGGGATTCTTCCCGGTGCAGGACACGGGGGTGATTCAAGGAATATCACAGGCCCCGGCGGTCACTTCCTTTCCGGCGATGGTGCAAAAACAGCAGGCGCTGGCCGCGGTTGTCCTCAAGGATCCGGCGGTCGAAAGCCTTTCCTCCTTCATCGGGGTGGACGGCATCAATACCACGCTGAACAGTGGCCGCATTCTCATCAATCTCAAACCCCTGGAGCAACGCAAAATCAGCGCTCCTGCGTTGATGAACCGGTTGAAGCCGGAACTGGACCAGGTGGAAGGCATCGATTTTTACATGCAACCGGTGCAGGACTTGACCGTGGAAGACCGTGTCAGCCGGACCCAATACCAATACACCTTGGAAGATCCGGATGCGAACGAGTTGCGGGTGTGGGCGGCGAGGTTCCTGGACAAGCTCAAGGCGTTACCCCAACTGCGCGACGTGGCCACAGATGACCAGCCCGGCGGATTGCAAACGAAGCTCGTGATTGATCGCCAGACCGCCGCGCGGCTGGGAATCACGCCACAAGTGATAGATAACACCCTTTACGACGCCTTCGGCCAGAGGGAGGTTTCGACGTTGTTTACGCAATTGAACCAATATCACGTGGTCCTGGAAGCGCTGCCGGAATTACAGACCAACCCAAAAAAACTGGAGAACCTGTTTGTCACGTCCACCAGCGGCGGAGCTGTACCGCTCAGCGCATTCATGCATTTTGAGTCGGACTCCTCGCCCTTGTCGGTGAATCATCAAGGACAATTTCCGGTCGTCACCTTCTCTTTTAATCTGGCCCCGCGGGCATCCTTGGG
>DATMLG010000388.1:0-3408 GCA_035570675.1 Verrucomicrobiia bacterium
GGGTAATGTCGCGGGCAACGAAGGAGGTGGCGCTTATGCAGTCCTGGCGAACTGTTCCGTGATTGGAAACAGAGCTGGCTACGGCGGAGGGGTATACGGAATCGCCAACAATTGTATCATCAATTCCAATGTGGCGACGACCAATGGCGGAGGTCTTTATTCGGGTTCCTCTTCTCTTGCAGGAACTGTTGCCAATTGTGCTTTCACGAACAATTTGGCTGTAAATGGGGGAGCAGTATATGGCGCCGTTCTAATTAGCAATTGCGTGTTCTGGGCCAACTCGGCGACCAATAACGGCGGCGCACTGGCTGGCGGGTATCAAGCGACTGAATGCGTCATCAGGAACAATTACGCGGGGTTGGGTGGGGGCGGAGTTTACGACACCATGCTAATCGCAAATTGCCTGTTAAATGGCAACGTGGCGGCTTATGGTGGGGGAGCTTACTATGACTACACTGCGACAATTTTAGACTCCACAATTGCAAATAACCGGGCGGTAGATAGCGGAGGTGGAATTTATTGCCAGGCCATACTGTCGGAAGTCGCAAATTGTATCATCTATGACAATTCTGCACCGACCAACATGAATTATGCTCCTACCAATGCTCTGAATTCCACAAGTGGACCTGATCCGGAGGGTGGTTTCTTTTGTTGTACCGTGCCGTTGCCTTTGGCTGCACGTGGTGCTAGCAACAGCAATTTTACCAACGATCCCGCTTTTGTGAATCTCGCTGGCGATGATTTTCACCTGCAAAGCAACTCGCCCTGCATCAACTCCGGCAATAATGCATCCGTGGCGGGCAGCATCGATCTCGACGGCAACCCGCGCATCGTTGGCGGCACGGTGGACATCGGCGCTTACGAATATCAAACGCCGGTCAGCATGACCTCCTATCATTGGCTCCAGCAATACTGCCTGCCCATCACCACCAATACAGACACTTCCGACGTGGATGGGACGGCATTTGATGTTTATCAGGATTGGGTTGCCGGACTCAACCCGACAAATCCGGCATCGATCCTGGTGATGTTGCCGCCACTTCCAAATAATAATATCTCGGGCGTCACTGTGAGTTGGGAAAGCGTCACAAATATCTCTTATAATCTTCTGCGCGCGACGAATCTCACGTCTGCCTTTACGACCATCCAGGCCAACATCACCGCCCGAACGGCCACCACCAGTTACACGGACACGTCGGCCACAAATGTTGGGCCCTATTTTTATCGGGTCGCGGTGCCATAGCGTTGTTCTCCGGACCGGTGTCGAGCGAATCAAACTCCACGATTCAAAATAGGGGTAGTGACGAACTAAGAAATTACGTCATCCATGCTAAAATCTTCACGTGGTGAACTCTTGAGTTCATCCGCCCTGAAAACGTTCAGGGCCATTGTTCTTTGACATAACGTTTTGACAAAACGGACAGAATGATCCGGAGTGATTCCTTTCGGCGGTCATAGACCGCCGCTACAGAAAAGCGGTTGTAGTGGCGAAAATTCGCGTTCATTCGCGCAATTCGCGTAAGGGAGTTAAATCTAGGAACGGGTGCATCCAGGCTAATCAAGCCTAATCCAAGTTAATCCAGTCTCATGCCCCTCCCCCCACCCCCCGAGGTATCCGGCGGCCAGGGGACTGACACGCCCTAACTCCGGGTTACGGCTCGACGGACTCTCGCCCCACTGTTTGGCCTTAACCAAATTCAGGTGAATTTTAGGTAAATTTAACCAATTTTAGGTAAATTTAGGTAATTTTCAGAAAAAAAAGATTGTTTATTTTTTATAAGGGCGGCGGGAAGCGGCGGTCAGGGGACCACCGTGGAACGGGGCAAGCTGACGCGCCCTCCCTGGCTAGAATTGTCCATCATAAAACGCTTGCCCCCGGCGGTGGCAGGAATACATTTTTAGTTCGCACCACCAACCAATGCAAGAGAAAGGCCCCATTATGAAAATGAATATCCTGTTAGGCTCAGCAGTTATGTTCTTTGGCCCGCTGCTCGCGGCGCAGGCCGGTCCGGCGGACGACGTCACCGCCGCCGCCCAAAAGCTCGGCACCGAATCCAGTTTTAGCTGGCACAGCACCACCGTCGTTCCCGAGGACTCCCCGTATCATCCCGGTCCCACGGAAGGCAAGACCGCCAGTGGCGTGACTTATGTGAAGATGAGTTTCCGCGACAATGAATCGGAGATTTACATGAAAGGCACCAACGCCGTGATGACGAACCCCGACGGCGGCTGGCAAACGCTGGCCGAAGCCGCACAGGATGACCAGGGCCCGGGCCGTTTCATGACCATGATGGTGCGCAATTTCCGCACGCCGGCCAAGCAAGCCGCGGACCTCGTCGCCGATTGCAAAGACCTCACGCAGACCAACGGCGCCTACAGCAGTGACCTGACCCCGGACGGCGCGAAGAAGATGCTCACCTTCCGCCGCGGCGGCACGGCCAACGTCTCCAATCCCTCCGGCACGGCGACGTTCTGGATCGCCAACGGAGAACTCACGAAGTTCGAATTCCACGTTAAAGGCACGGTCACGTTCAACGGCAATGACAATGACGTGGACCGCGATACGACCACGGAAATCAAGGACGTAGGCACAACGAAAATTGAGGTGCCGGACGACGTCACCAAAAAGTTTTAGTGCTGGCGCGCGTCGGTTTTCATTGAAATTCCGGGGGCCATCCCCGAAGATGGGCGGCGTTCATGCTGCCTCTTTCGGTCATCATCTGCTCGCACAACCCGCGGGAAGATTACCTGCGCCGCGTGCTGGATGCGCTCAAGGCGCAAACGCTGCCCGCCAACGACTGGGAACTGCTGCTGGTGGACAACGCGTCCAAAGAGCCGCTGTCCGGGCGCATTGACCTGTCCTGGCAGCCGAACGCCCGTCATGTGCGCGAAGAGAAAACCGGCCTTACCCACGCGCGTCTCCGCGGCATCGCCGAAGCCAAAGGCGACCTGCTCGTCTTCGTGGACGACGACAACGTCCTGCGGGCGGATTATTTGGCGGCGTGCCTGAAAATCGGCGCGAGCTGGCCGCAACTGGGCGCCTGGGGCGGCAGTTGCATTCCCGAATTTGAAGTCGAGCCGCCCGCCGAATTGCGTCCATGGCTGCATGGCCTGCTGGTCGAGAAATTGACCGACTCGTATTGGGGCAAGCTGCGCGAGGGCGGCCCGGCGCTGCCCGCAGGCGCGGGCATGGCGGTGCGCCGCGCGGTGGCGTTGCATTATCGCGAGCAGGTCCTGCGCGACCCGATGCGCCAGGCGCTGGACCGTAGCGGAAAAGCGCTCGGCAGCGGCGGGGACAGCGACCTGGCCCTGTGCGGGGTTGCGCTCGGGCTGGGCGCGGGTCGGTTCCCGGAACTGGAACTGACGCACCTGATTCCCAAACGGCGGCTCACGCTGGAATATCTCGAA
>DATMLG010000389.1:0-17052 GCA_035570675.1 Verrucomicrobiia bacterium
CGCATCAAGCTGGAGAATTTCAATTACAAATACACCGCGCTGTTCGAGGAAGGCAAACCCGGCCAGCCCAAGGGATATCCGGGCAAGGTCAAGGGCGTGCGGCTCAGCGGGGGATATTATTTTGGGCCCGCAAGACGGAGGAAATAACTTATTGGAAAGCCGGCGTAGTAGTGCAACTGGGAAACCACGTCGCCATTCGTTCCCCTCGTTGGTTAACGCGTTCTCCTTCCGTTGCACCTTGAACAACGTGGCGGATCTGCCGCACACGAGACCCGGCGCCCGGCCGAAAATCAATTTGCAACGGGTGATTCGCCATTGAGCATCCTGACCAGCGGATCCTTAACAGCTTCGGCCCAGATTTCATAACCCTGCGTGGTGGGGTGCAATCCGTCACTCATGATGTCTTTTGAAATGGTCCCATCGGCGCTGAGAAATTTTGATCCGATGTCGAGATAGAACACCTGTTTGCCATCGTCCAGTTTGGAAATGATCGCATTAACCGCCGCGATTTGGACGCGGACGCGGCTGGTCGGTGTGCTCCGTGGAAAAATGGCCAGCAAAAGAATTTTTGCATCCGGAAAATCCTTCCGCAATTCCTCGACGTCGGCGGCCACTCCTTCGGCGATTTCCGGCGGGCTGTTGCGCATGGCGTTGTTGGTGCCGATCATGAGCATAATGGCCTTGGGCTTGAAGCCTTGCCCTTCGCCGTTTTGCAGCCGCCAAAGAACCCCTTGCGTGGTGTCGCCGGCGATGCCGAAGTTGGCAACTTTCATCGATCCAAAATATTTATCGAAAACAGGTTTGCCAGTATAGGCCCCGTTGGGCCCGGACGGAAAATTGGTGCCGCCGGGATTGCGCCACCAATCGGTGATGGAATCACCCATGAACAGAAGATCAATATCATCTTTTTTGGCAATTTCCACGAAGTCATCATGCCTGCGCATGAAAGGTGGATTCAGCTTTGGAATAACAGCCGTATTGGTGACCTGTCCCGTGGGTTCAGTGCTCGAATTGGTGGAATCCGCCGCGCGAATTTCTGCGCAGAAACAAATGACGGTCACGGCGAGAACGTTAAAAAATGCAAAGAATCGAAAATTTGAAGATGATCTCATCCAAATATTCTGAGATAAGGTCATGATGACCGCAAGTAACTTTTGCAAATGGCGCAGCAAACAGCGGGTACATCACCCTATTGCAACATGTTGCCCGGGCATCGCTGGCGTCAGCCGGGTGAGAACCCATTTTGCCTTCACTCGTTCCCCTCGTTGGTTTGTGCGTTCTCCTTCCGTCCCACTTTGAAAAGCGTGGCGATTTTGTCACAGACAAATCCCACCACCAGCGCGCAGACGCAGCCCAGGAACACCGCCAGCACGCGGTCCAGCAAACCATGCCAACCCTGTATATCCGGGCTCATGATGACGATTACCACCGCGGCATAGGCTGGGCGCAGCGCGTCATCCAGCTTCGTAAAATGGCAAATCATGCCCGTCACCAAAACCCCCACCGCCAGCGCCAGCAATTCATACCCGAGCGCGAGACCGATGATTGCCCCCACCGATGCGCCGATCAAATTTGCAATCACCCGCGTCAGCGATGCCTTCACCGAGGGATGCATGCTCGGCTGCGTCACGATGACCGCCGACACCGCCGCCCAAATGCCGTCCGGCAGGCCTGTCAACCCGAACAGCAGCACCGCCGCGACGGCGGCGATGGCAGCCTTCGCAGAAAAAATCAGCGCGTCAAAATGACTGGTTGGTGTTTGAGGCGTGGCCATTCAGCGCGTAAAAATTGAATGCCGTCCGCGCCTGCGTCAATTCTGAATGCGCCGGTCTAAAACTTGATCGAGAACGCCGCCACGACAGACTGGCTGACGGTCCGGGTGCCTTCGGTGGTGTCGAGGATGTCGCTCCAATCATGTTCCGTGGTGACCAGCAACTTGTAGCCGACGGCCACGTCCATTCCCGCGGGCAGGCCGCATTTGAGTCCCGCAACAATCTGGCCGGCGCCATTGAAGTCGCGCAGATCATTGGCGCCCGTGTAGACCACCCCGAGCCCGGCGCCGGCATAGGGTTTAAGGATCCCGAACCAGGGCAGCGTGAAAACGCCGTTCACCAGGATCGGCGCCTGGTAAAATGAGGTGTAGATCGTGCCGGTCGAACTGACGATGTCCACCGGGTTGTTGATGTAACCAAGCTCCCCTTCCAGTGAAAAATAGCGGCAGAACTGGTAACCCGCGTCCAAGTCCAGGCGGTAGCCGGTCTTGAATTCCAGCGACGTCGTGTGGCTCACGCCGGGGAAGAACAAATCCGTCGTCTGGATGTTTTGATTCTGAAGCCAGGTGGGGCCCGCGTCAAAGCCCAGCTTCCAGCCGGAATCCAACGCCTGGAGTTGGGTTGTGGCGAGGCTGCAAATCGCGGCAGCCAGCAGAATCTTGGAGAATTTGAAACAGTTCATATTTTGATATGGTCGTTCAGTTCTTTTGCGGCCGGCGTTGGCGGCGCGTTCCCAGCGGATGCCGCGATGCCTGCGCGAATGTACGCAGAATCTCGCATCCGGCCGCGCCATGCAATCCATTTTTCGGACCGCCGCAACCTGAAGCGCGTCATTTCCGGGGCGAAATTAAATTGCAATGTCGGGGCAAAGGCGATAGGGAGAAAGTGAAGTCAGCCCGCCGTTTGCAAAATTGACGCGAATGATTTCAGTCTGGATTGTATAAAAATGAAAACTCAATTGATCTGCGTAAAAACATTCTCCGCCCTCATCCTCTGCCTCAGTGGCATTGCCGGCGCCGCTGAATCCACCGGAGGTGATTTCAACGTCCATGATTTTGGCGCGATCGGCGACGGAAGGACCTTCGACAGCCCGGCCATTGACCGGGCGATCGATGCCGCCGCTACGGCCGGAGGCGGAACGGTGTTCATTCCGGCTGGAGTTTATTTGAGCGGCTCGATTCATCTGAAAAGCAACATTCATCTGGTGATCGGCGTGGGCGCGACGATTCTCGGCGCGCCGCAGAGCATGGGTGTTTATGACGAGACCGAATCTTACACGTTCGGCGGCTATCAGGACGGCGGGCATTGCTATTTCCACAACAGCCTCATCTGGGGCGAAAATCTCACGAATGTTTCCATCACGGGCGATGGCACCATCAACGGCGGCGGCCTCGTCCGCGACGATAAAATTCTCGACGCGATGGTGGGGTTCGATCATTTCGACCCGCCGGTCACTACCAACGCCCCGCCGGTGCGCCTGGGCAACAAGGCCATCGCGCTCAAGCTCTGCAAGAATGTTCTCCTGCGCGATTTCACCATCGCTCACGGCGGCCATTTTGCGGTTCTGGTCACCGGCTGCGACAACATGACGGTGGACAACGTCACCATGGACACCGATCGCGATGGCATCGACATTGATTGCTGCCGCAACACGATGGTTTCCAATTGCCGCATCAACGCGCCGAACGACGACGCGCTTTGCCCCAAGAGCACCTTCGCCCTTGGTGAAATCCGCCCCACGGAAAATCTCACCATTGTCAACTGCCAGGTCTCCGGCTTCGAGGAAGGCACGTTGATTGACGGCACCATGAAACCAAGCCGCGGTCATAACGGCCGCATCAAGTTCGGCACCGAGTCCAGCGGCGGCTTCCGCAATTGCACCGTGGCCAACTGCACCTTCCGCTCCTGCCACGGCCTCGCACTGGAAGAAGTGGACGGCGGCATCATGGACAACATCACCATCAACAACCTCAGCATGATGGACGTGCCGGGCTACGGAATCTACATCACGACCGGCGAACGCAATCGTACGCCCGGAGTCACCACCAACAGCCGCGCGCGAAACATTCTCATCTCGAATGTGGTCGGCGATGGCATCGGAAAAACATGCGGCATCCAGATCATGGGCCTGCCCGGACATTCGGTCGAGGGCGTGCGTTTGGAAAACATCCGGTTCACCTGCGTGGGCGGCGGGAGCAAGGCCGACGCCGAACGCGTGCCGAAGGAACTGGGCAACGGATATCCCGAACCGGGCAAGCTGGGCACCCTGCCCGCGTATGGAATTTATGCGCGCCACGTCCGCGATCTGGGACTGGCGAACATCACCCTTGATTTCCAAGGCGATGATCTCCGGCCCGCCATCGTGTGTTCTGACATGAGCGGGCTGGACATCGACAACTTCAAGGCGAAGCTGGCCCAGGGCGTGCCGACCTCCAAATTTGAGAATGTTTCCGGCGTGGTTGTCCGCAATTCGCCGGCGCTGCAGTAGGTTGCATCGGCGGGGTTCAAAATCACAACGATGAAAGGCAAAATCAGCGGAATCATTCTTGTCGCATCGTTGCTCACAACCGCCCTGGCCAAGGCCCAAACCAACGCGCCCTCGTCGCCGGCCGGGACCGCGGAAGACTTGCGGATTGTCACGCCCGGCTCGCCGTTTGGCATCGCGTGGGGTTTTCTTTATGGCTACACCGGATCCAAGGCCGAACAATTCATGCCGCAACTGCGCGGACTCGGCGCGGGCTTCACCAAGGTCTATTTGTTTTGGAACCAAATCGAGCCGCGCAAGGGCCAATACGACTGGACGGCGGTGGACTCGTTTGTCGGCCAGTTGAAATCGCCGGATGAGGGATTGATCGCGCTGTTCTCTAGCTCGACGTGGGCAGTAAAGAAGCCCTCGGCCATGCTGCCACCTTCCGCCGCAAACAACCCGGACGATTATTACCGCTTCGTTTATGACGTGGTGAAGCATTGCAAGGGACGCGTCTGCTACTGGCAAAACGATTGCGAACCGAATGACCCGGTTTACTGGTCCGGGACGAAGGAGGAATTTGTTGCGGAACTGAAGGTGTTCTACAAGGCGGTCAAGGACGCCGATCCCGGCGCGGTCGTCATCGTGGGCGGTTACGATGGCCTTTTCAATCCGCCGGGCACCGGGACCTTCCAGTTTCCTACCCAGCGGGCGTCGCTTGATTTCTATGATTACGTCTTCGCGGAAGGCCGGAACGCATTTGATTTTTTTGATCTGCGCCTTTACGCCGACCCCTACACCATTGTTGCCCGCGTCGATTACATGCGCAAAAGGATGCATGACCTGGGTTTTGACAAACCCATCATCTGCACCGAATATGGCGGACCCGGATTGTTCGAATTTTCGCAAAATCTCCAGTACGTGCCGCTGATAAGCACCTGGATGCAATCGGTGCAGAACCCCGGCACCAATGGCTTCTCGTCCGCCGACCAGTCCGGGTCGAACAAGATTTCCGCGCTCTACGCGAAGATGTCCACGCTCGCTCCGCAGACGCAGATGTTCATGGTCGGTTGTTCGCCCGAGCTGGAGGCGAAACATGACCGCATCCAGTCACGGGACCTCGTGATGCGGAACGTCCTCGCCTTTTCGGCCGGTGTGCAGAAAACCCTTTATTGGGATCTCCACAATGATCCGCAGCCGCGCGACAACTTGATGACGCTCATGTACGGGAAAATCGCCCTGATGGACTACGCTGGCGGCACCTTCACGAAATATTACCCCACGGCGAACGCTTACAAAATCATGGCCAAGGCCCTCGCCGGCCTGCGCGCCATGAAGCGCGTGCCCGTTTCCGGCCAGCCGTCCATCTTTCTCTTTGAAGCCGATCGCGGCGACCGCGGGCCAGCCTGCGTGGTTTGGCAACGGCGGGACGCATTTTCCGGCGAAGATTCCCCGGCGGTGCCGTTTGCCTGGGCGTGGACAGCAAAGAACGCGACCGCCATTGACGTGTTGGGCCAGACTGTTCCTGTGAAGATCGCCGATGGACAAATGCATCTCGACATTTCGTTGACGCCAATCTTCATTGAACCAGCGGATGAATGACGCCGTTCCATCTTGGCCCTCTTGTACAAATTACTGTAACAGCCGGTAAAACTTCCGCGCGCCGGAGATGGGATTGGTCACGGAGAACTGCCCGCTGAGGTTGGACCAGACCGTCGTTGGAACCAGATTGGTGGTTGATTGCAAAGTGAAACCGGTCGCATTGGTCGGCCAAGTCAAAATGACATTGGTTCCGGATCGGATGATGGTCAGTTGCGGGACGCCGGGGAACACCGCTGGAAG
The DNA here is from genome assembly GCA_035570675.1 of Verrucomicrobiia bacterium. Classification (GTDB taxonomy): domain Bacteria; phylum Verrucomicrobiota; class Verrucomicrobiia; order Limisphaerales; family Pedosphaeraceae; genus DATMLG01. The sequence goes on from DATMLG010000389.1 coordinate 6,082, forward strand.
ACTGAACACCGTCCCGATGCCATACCACCCGCCATTCTCTGCGGTCCCATACAGCGTATTGCCCGATAAAATCAAGCCTGCAACGGGATTGGCTCCATCGCTGTTCGTAAAGGTATTGGTATCCCAGGCGGTGAAAGTATGCAGGGTCGTGAAATTTGTGCCGTCGGTGGTGAGGGCGAAGACCGTGCCCATCCCGTTCGCGCCGCCAAATTCAGCGGTGCCGAACAGCGTATTACCCGACAAGATCAAATTGCCAACCGGAGTGGCTCCATCGCTGTTGGTGGCGACTCCGTTGGTATCCGTGCCGAGCACCGAAAAAGTATGCAGGACTTTAAAACCTGTGCCATTGGAGTTGATGGAGAAAACGGTCCCATTGCCTGCGCTGCCGCCGGCGCTCGCTGTGCCATAAAGGGTGCTTCCGGACAAAAGCAGACCGGCTGTCGGATTTGCCCCGTCGGACCCGCCGGTAAAGGAATAAAAATTCGTGAATCCGTTGCCGCTAATGTTAATGGCAAAAAGAGCGCCAAATTCCTGGGTGCCACCACCCGTAAGACCCGTGGACGTGGTCCCGTACAAGGTGCTGCCCGATAAAATCAAACCGGCCATGGGGGTATATCCGGTATTGTCAAAGTCGTGCAGGTCCTTAAAACCGGTTCCACCCGTGGTGACGCTGAACACCGTGCCAACGGTGTTGGACCCTCCTTGCGACGCCGTTCCATATAAAATGTTGCTTGATAAAACCAGACCGGCAAAAGGATAGGCTCCATCACCGTTGATCAGCGGCCCGGGTTGGTTCGTAAATTGCGAGAACGTGTGCAAAACCGTAAAATTCCCACCGTTGGTGCCGACGGCAAACACCGTGCCATTGCCATCCGTTCCTCCATTCTTTGCCGTACCGTAAAAGGTGCTGCCTGATAAAATAAGGGCGGCAAACGGATTGACCCCGTCCACGTTGGTTTTGTAATCGGGATAGGATCCGGGATCCGTGAACTCCAGAACGGGCGTGACCGCCGAGCCATTGGTCGTGATGGCGAATATCGTGCCGGGGTAGTTCGGCCCGCCGCCCGAATCTGCGGTCCCATACAAAACATTTCCTGAAAAAATGAGACCGGCTGCCGGATACGCTCCATCGCTGCCGCCCGTGAAGGAATGCAGGTTCGTGAAAGTCTGCGCGGGCAGTCCGTCCGTCAGGAATAAGCCCAGGATGCTGATCAGCGCGGGCCGGAGAATCAACTTTTTGATGGGAATTTTCACGGCGGATTCCATTGATTACTGGTATAACCGGTAAAACTTTCGGGTGCTGGCGATGGGATTCGTCACGGTGTTGTTGGTATTGACGACGACGGGTGTGGGCAAATTGGTGTTCCATATTGTCGGCGAAACCAGGTTGGTCGCGTATTCCAAATTGAAACCGGGCTCATTGGTCGGCCACGTCAGAATCACATTGGTTCCGGAATGGGCGATGCTCAATTCCGGCCCGAGCACTGGAAGGCTGAACAGGGTGCCATCGCCATTAGTCCCGCCAAAGGCGGCCGTCCCAAAAAGCGTGTTGCTGGACAAAATCAACGTTCCAAACGGATAGGTTCCGTCACTGTTCGTGGGAACGCCCGTGGAATTGGTAAACACCGCGGAGAAGCTGTGCAAAGTCTCAAAACCCGTGCCATTGATGTTGACGGCGAAGACCGTGCCATAATCGCTTGTGCCGCCACCGCTCGCTGTTCCATAAAGAGTATTCCCCAACATCACCAACCCGGCTCGGGGAGAGTAGCCATCGCCGTTTGTGCCATTCACCCGTGCCGTAAAAACTTGCAGCGGCCTGAAACCATCGCCGGTGATATTGATGGCGAAGACGGTGCCGCCCCCCGAGTTGTTGCTGTTGCCCCCATATGATGTTGTGCCATATAGCGTGTTGCCGGATAAAATCAACCCGGCAGCCGGAAGGGCTCCGTCGCTTCCATCCGTAAAATGATACAGGTTCGTAAAACCAGTGCCATTGGTCTTGAGGGCGAAGATGGTGCCCCAGCCGTTGGTGCCGCCATTTTGCGCCGCCCCATAGAGTGTGCTGCCCGATAACACGAGCCCGCCAATGGGATTGGCTCCATCATTGTTCTTCGTGCTGGCATAAGGAATCGCCGTGAAACTGTGCAGGTTCGTAAAACCCGAGCCGTCCGTGTTGATCCTGAACACAGTGCCATAGCCAAACAGGCCGCCATTTTCCGCCGTTCCATAAAGGGTGTTGCCTGATATAATCAATCCGGCCTCCGGATTGGCCCCGTCGCTGTTGGTGTAGTAATCGGTATCGGTTTGGTTGGGCACGAGGACGTTCGTGGGAAAATTATGCAGGTTCGTAAACCCTGTCGCAAAACTGAGCGCGAACACGGTGCCACAGCCCCCGCTGCCGAGCTGACTCGTCGTGCCGTACAGGGCGGTGGCCGTTGCAACCAACGCGGCCTGCGGATTGCCTCCGTCACTGTTCGTGGTAATACCACGACTGGCAATGTAAGTTTCCATGCTGAAGGAATGAACGGGCATAAAACCCGTGCCATCAGTGTTCAGGATGAACACCGTGCCCCAGCCAAAATTGCCGCCCGAATTGGCCGTCCCAGCCAGGGTGTTCCCCGCTATGGCGAGGCCGCCATAGGGATTGCGTCCGTCGCTGTTGAGGCTGTAGCCGGTGGATGAAACACCGGTGGCGAGTGTAAAAGTATAAAGGGTCTTGAAGTTCTGCGCTGCCGCCGGGGCCGCCGCCAGCACGCCCAGGCCCGCCATGAGCGCGGGCAGCCGTAAAAGTTTTTCAATGCGTTTGATCATGAATGTTCCCGGATTGATTTTACTCCCTTGAACGACCGCGTTTAACCGCCGATGGCTGTCGTCTCAGCCGGGGTATTCCAATCACCAAAGCCCGGCCGCATTTACACACAAATCCCGAAAAAGGATTTGGAGGTGAGGCTCGGAATCGAACAAGGAAGATTTATCGTCCCGGGCCCTGAAACATTAAGTTTCGAAGACGACTCTGGCCACATTCCGGGCGAGTTCAAGTTATTTCCTCACAAAACCAAGATTTTCATTCAGCAAAAATTCGGCTGTCCGTATTTCCACTGATTCAATCTCACTCATCCATTTCCACATTGGCAATTCGGCACCGCGAGAACGTAAGTATTTTGGCCGGGAACGTACGGCGCGGGCGGCGTCACCTTGAACCAACTGGAGCAGCTCCCCCGCCCCGAGACGCAGGTCGGCGAGCCAATGAACTGGCCCGCCGGATCGATGCTGTAAGTCTTCAGGCAATAATCACCCGCCATCGAAATGAAACCCTCGACCTTGCCCATGCCGGAGGTGCCGAAGTCCTGCACGAAAAGATTGGGATTGTACGCCGAAATTGCGGCCGCGCCGAGCGTCGGTTGGGACATGGGACTCCCCATGGTGGGCGTGAGTAGATGCGGATAATTATACGGCGCTGGAACGAGGATGGTGGCGAACTCGCCGGCGGTGGGATTGCCATCGGCAGAATACGCGAGGGGCGTGATAGTGTTGATGGGCACAACATCGGGATTGAAGCCCGCGAGCAGCGCGTCCACGTCCGCTTCCAGTGCCGCCAAGGTATATTGATTGGAGAGAGTGACCTGCCAGATTTGCCGCGTGGTGGCGTTGGAGCCGGTGACGACGACACCGGTGTCGGTTGTTTTTACGGTGTCGCCGGAATAAACAATGGGCGCGCCGCCGCCGATGGGACCTTCGCCATCCGGCGCATTTCCAGAAACCACGCCGCTCATGCGGTCAATGGTGATGACGGAGTTGGTGATGCCCGTCCCGCTCTGGCCGGCAAAGGTATTGATGACGGTGTAAACGACGGTCTTGGTGAGATACTTGTTGGGCGGTGAAATCGTCGAATCGTAGCCGTCAAATCCCCAATGCGTTTTGAACGCGGCGGCGAGCTTCCATTTGAGGCAGGGCATCCCGAAGGAAAGCAGGCTGCCGGGCAAACCGGCGGCGGCAAGGCCGGGGACAGACGGATCAATGAGGGACATGATTTTTTACAGAAGGAAACGAAGGTCCCGGCGAACTGGTCGGCGAAGACGGAACCAGCGCTGAAATTGTGTCTCCTTCTCCTGGGGGAGAAGGCCGGGATGAGGGCGAGCGTTGGTGGCAGTTCAGAATGACCTTCGTTTGCTTCTGTTGAATTCCGGTTTTCATCTTCAATCTGGAATAAACTGGCTGCACAAAAAATACATGGTGCCGCTGACACCGTTCAGGCAGAGCGGAAGTTTTTGAAGTTTCACGGCCACGCCGTTGTTGATGTCGCCGCCGGCGATGTCCGCTGTCGAAATGGTGATGCTGCCGGGCGTGGAGGGCGGCAGCGGATTGCCACCACCTTGCGGCGCAAACGGCCCGGACGGCGTCCAATGCGTAAACGCGGCGCTCGCGCCGAAACCAAGCAGGCCCAGCGGATATGGCGAGGTCACCTGGGTGACAGAGAGCGGCCCCGAACCATCCACCGCGCCGGAAACAACATGCGACTGCGTGAACCCCGGCGTGGAGGAGGAATTTTTCTCGGGCGTGTTGTCGCCCAGCGCGACGGATTCCGCGCCCGCGCCGACGCCGGAAGTTTGAAGCGTGGGCCAGTAAAATATGCTGCGCGAACGGTTCACGCGCAGCAAATCCACCAACTCGCCGGCGCTCAGATGTTTCGGCGGTCCAAACTCCACTTGCGTCGTGCCAGCGTCCAAGTCTTCGGTGATGGACTGGACCATCCCCTTCATCGTGGTCCACTCGGTGAGGTTGCCGCCGGTGAGGTTGAATAAATCGCCGACCGACAACGACCCGGACACTTCCTGTTCCTGCAAGGTCAATTCGCCGTCGTATTGGAGAACACTCACCGCATTGTAAAGCGCCTGCGCAAGGCCGACAGGCACCGGCTCGGCAATTTGCGTCACGGTGGTGTTGCTGTAGGCGCCGGTCGTCGCGTTGGTCGCGAGGCATTGATACGTGATGGGATGTTCCTGGACGACGTTGCCGTTGCGGTGGGTGATGTTGGCCTTGACGGTGATCGTGATGCGCTGCTTTTGAAAAGTCATCCACGGCGCGATCTGTCCAGTGCGCAACTCGTTCGGCAAATTGAGGAGGGTCTCTCCGGGATTGGTGGGCTTGATGACGAGCGTGCCGGGAATCAGCACGAAACTGGTGATGGGGTTATTGGGATCAGGCGCATTGACCGGGCCGCCGGCATTTGGCGGGACGGTGGGATCGAACGGTGCATACTGCGGATGCCGCGCGAGCCACCAGGTCTGCGCGCCGTTGGCGACGGGATCGGCGGTGATGGCGTCGCAAACCAGGTTCGCGGTGGTGGAATTCGCATGGAGCCCTTGCAGGTCAATCGTGGCGCGGATGGCATTGAACTGCGAGAGCGGCGCGGTCGGCAGCGGACTTGGATAAAAATCCTGGAACGGCTGCATCCAGGACTGGCCGTTAACGGTGGTCGTTTGCTCGTAGTTGATGAGCACGTACGGCGTGAGGAGGTCGTAACGCGGGTTGACGCGGAGGGTTTTCAAAATCGCACTCATGTCGAAAAAAAATAAAATGTTTGTTTTCCAAACTTCGTTGCAAATTTAAAAAAAACCCCGCTTTTGGTGTAACCGGCGAGAAATCAACCCCCTTGCAACTGAGAAATGCCCTAAAAACTCGTGAAATGAATCTAACCGGCGAGAAATCAATTCCTTGCAACTCAGAAATGCCGTGAAATCACGTGAAACGTTGCAACGTGTCCCTTGTAACGATTTAACCCATTTAACGATGTAACGGCACGCTTTCATGTTTGGGACATATCCAAGCTCACCGCCGTCATGTCCGCGCGCGCCACACAGTGAAACGTCGGCGGGATCGTGGTGTAATCGAACCACGTCACCGCATCGGGCGACCAGCGCAGCATTTTGTGGATCGTCTCGGCGCACGTGATGTCGCGCACCTCGGTGAATGGCGGCAACAACGTTGGCGAGACGTTTCCAATCTGAAACGGCGGCGGCGCGGAGACGTCGGCGAACGGTTTCAACGCCCAGTTCAGCGCCTCGACGATTTGTGCGCCGGTGGTGATCATGTTGAACTGCGAGAACGCCTGGCTGGGACCGATGTTCAGGAAGCAATGTGAAAAAGATTTTTGCACATAGACCGCGCTGGAAAGGACTCCGGGCGTGGCCAGGTGATCAAAAATGTTGAACGTCTTTTCAAACACGCGCGTGTCGAGATACCACCACGGCCCGGCGGCCTTGTAGGCATTACTCTCGGCATCGGGCGAACCGCGGCGCGGAATTTGGATGATAAGACCGACAAACCAGATGGTGCCGCCGGTCCAATCGCCAGAACTGTCAAGCTGCCGGTCGCGCCAGAGGGTGATGATGGAGGAAAACGGGGTGAATGGCGACGCGGCATCGGTCGCCGTGCCGTCGGCCACGAACGTGAGTTCATCCTGCCCCTGCGAAACAAGCTTGCGCTTGAGTTGCGAGAAACTCCAGTCTGCAACGAGTTTTTCCGTACCGCCACAGGCGATGGTCCAATTCATAGGCAAATTAAAAATTCAAAACTGCCGGCGGTTTCCAACTCCCTCTCCTCTGCGAAGTGGAGGAGAGGGCACGGGGTGAGGAGGCGCCCATTTTATAATTCCAGGGCGACATACTTATGATGAAACCCCTCTCTCCGGCTCTCTCCCCGCTCAAGAATTCGCGGGGCGAGAGAGATCGGAGGCGCGACAAGTTTTTCCGTGCCGCGCACGAGATGGTCCAATTCATCGGAGAATTAAAAATGTAAAAGGCAAAATTAAAAATGCCCTGACGGAACGGCCGCCTCCCATTTTTGCATTTTTAATTTTTAATTTTGAATTCATCTTAAGGATTCTTCAGCCCCTTGATCCTGCCCGCGAGCTGGCCGAGCTGCCGGTCCATGTCTTCCATTTTTCGGGTCTGTTCCTCGATGAGCGCCAGTGTCCCGTTCAAAAGCATCAGCGTCACCTGGCCGTTTTGCTCGAGGGCGGCGCGCATTTTTTCACCGGCTTCCTGGATGGCCTGCGCCTGAAGTTCAATCCCGCGCGAGTCGAAAGCCGGAAATTCCGACGTTTGCGGGATTGAAGCGGGGACAACCGCATTTGAAGGGGTCGAAACGCCATCACCAGGATCGGTGGTTTGCAGTTCACTTTCCGCTACGTCGGGAGTCGAGGATTCGCTTTGCGGCGCGCGCGAGGATTGAAGCCCCGCCTCCTCCTGCGCAGCGTATTCCCGCCCAAGTTCCCGGGCTTTCTCGATGTCGTGCTCCAACTGCGTCTCGACGGACTGCGCGCCTTCCAATTCCGCGCGCGTGCGGATGACGATGTCCAGGGATGTTTCGTTGTCTGGCATGGCAAATTGATTAAAAATTCAAAAGTAAAAATGCAAAATCGCCCTCAGTCCTTCCGGACGGGCACCAGCCTTCTCCTGGGGGAGAAGGAGAATGACAGGTTCGGCTGTGGTTGGCATAAAAGGCGGCAAATGGATCTCGATGATTAGGAGATAAGGGGCGAGAGGGCATTGAGGACGGCGATGGGTACGCTGTTGCCGGTGTTTTCGTTTTCCTCGAGACGCAGGTCCGCCAGATCGATCCGGTCAAGGTCGAGTTCCACGTCCTGATGATTTAATTTCTCAAAATCCCCGGCGAAGGCGTTGAACCCGGGATTGGCCGGCGAGATGGCGCCATCGCCGCCCGAATGCTGCTTGATGAGCGCGGAGCGAGCGCGGTTGAAGTCCGCGGCAGCGGCCTGCAATTTGCTCGCGTTGCGGGCGAGCGCCCAGCGTCCGGAATGAGTGAGGCGCGGGATGCGCGCGACGGCGACGGGCTTGCCGTCCACAATTTGCGTGATGTTCTGGCCATCCAGGGCATTGATGGCCTCGGCGAGGGAGAGGATTTGTTGATTGGTGAGTTTCATGCTGGCGTATTGCCATTGTTTGGTAGGTTGAGTGGACTTTTACGGATTGCAAAGAGGCGACTGGCATGCGAGCGTTGGAAATGGGCTTTGGCATCTGGACGCGCATCGCGCATAAATATTGGGAGGTTTCCGGCAGACTCAAATGGTTCGGCGTGGGCTACCATGGATGGCAATCCAAACGTGTCCGTGCGATGCTCGACCATTACGGGCATCAGTTTTTCGCCGGGAAAAAGGTGGTGGAACTCGGTGCGGGATATGGCGACATCGGAGGTTTTTTTGCAATGCTGGGAGCGGATGTCACCTGTCTTGAGGGCCGGGAAATTAATGTGGCGGAAATCCGGCGGAGATATCCGGCAGTGAAGGCCAGACAATTTGATTTGAACGAGCCGCTTCCCGTTGATTTGGTTCCGACTGATTTTATCATCCATTTCGGTGTGCTCTATCATCTGAGGGACCCGGAGGCATCGCTTCGGAACACATGCCGGGGATGCAAAGAGATGGTCCTGGAAACAGAATGCGCAGATTCGGATGATCCAAACTTCACGAAGCCGACTTCGGAGCATTCCTACCACAAGGATCATGCTCTCGACGGTGTGGGTTGCAACCCGTCGGCGGCATTCATTGAGCGCATTTTGCGCGAGGAAGGCATGGCATTTGAGATGATCAAGGATGCTCGATGCAACGCCGGAGACCATCACTATGATTGGCCGGTTCGGAACACCGGCGCCGGTCCGAAAGGCCAACGCAGGCTTTGGTTCGTAAAGCGCAAAGTGTAGGGACGGCTTCATCAGTTATTCGCGATGATCCACCACTGAGTGCCATCACTTTGTACGGTCACATATTTAAACTGGGCTGATAAGTTGTAATTGGTCGCCCCATCAATCTTCTGCCCAACCGTTCCAGAAGTGATGACCTGGCAGCTTGAATTGAAGATTTCCTTGACCGTGTATATGCGCCCCTTGCATGCGGAGGTAGCATCGGGCAAAACGTTGGTCAGGGTATTCCCATTCATCAGGCAGACCTCATCGTCCACAGTCATGGTGTAGTTGGCCGTTTGCGTGACAGTCTTCAGGCCAAGTGATCCCATAACTTGTAAGACTGAGTTTTGGTTTCCGCCAAAGGTGGTATTCGTAGTCTCCGCATCCGTGCCACCAATGATTACGCTGTTGAAGTTTCCAATTTGTCCTTGGTTCATTCCGGAAAGCGTTGCCACGCTGTGTGCATGCTCGAGTAAAACCAGAGTGTTGGCGCCATGCACCTGATACCCCATTCCACTTATCACCCCAGAGGCGTCAAATGCGGCAACGGCCGTAACCTTGTTGATCGCGGTGGCGAGAAAATTGGAAGCCGTAAATGAAGCATCATTTAGCCCTGCCGGTGCGTTATCGGTAGGGTCCAACATCGCGGCGGCATTTCCAAATCCATTTGCTTTGATGAAGATTCCGTTGGTGTCTGTCAAGGTGGTTCCGTTTGCGAGCACGAAACCGCCGCTGGCGGGATTGAATACCGTAACCTTGGCCGTGTTTTGGTTGACCTCAAATAGTTTTGGCATCGTGGCCGCTTTAAAAAATACATTGGTGGTGTTATCATAACGCAAAGGCAGCGGATAATTATTATTCGTTCCACCATTCCAGTAACCGATTTCCACAACGTCACCATTCGTAACATCACCGGTCGCGTATATATTGGGGACGTTCACTCCAGCGTGAGCATGCGCCAGCACAATTGGCCACGGTCCATTAGCTACACCCAATGCCGTGCCAGGCATGTTGCTATTTGTCGCCTGAAACCCAGGCATGACCCATGCCATCGCCAACGCATCGACAGTAAAATACGGATCAAACGCATCCACGACGCCTATCGCATTCGTGCATTTCATGGCGAGGAACAATCCAGCGCCAGATGAAAATGGAGATCCTGAGATTATGAAAGGTTGGTCTCCAGTTTGCGAAGAGGTGCTAGGAAAAAGCACAGTCGGAGCCGTGCTTCCGTTCGCGGGCTGAATAGTTGGTGTGATGAGTGTCGCGCTAGTTCCTGTGCCACTAGATGAAGCAATGCCACCCAACGCGGCGAGCCCCGCGCTGGCCGTAGTCTGGCCGGTGCCACCAGCATTGATTGGCAACACCGTGACCCCGGAGGTTTCGCGACCTTTGCTGTCGAAGGTCGCCTGGGCGTAGGTGCCGGCGGTGCCGGTGGCCGCCAGCGCGGCCGTGCCGTTGGTGGAGAGCGTCAGGTCGCCGCTTACCGACTGCGCCGCCGCATTCGAGAGCGCGTTGCCAATGTAAATTTTTGCGGGCGCCAGCGCGGCGGAAACTCCGCCGCTGGAAGCTGAGATGTTAGAGTTGATGGAGTTGGAGTTGATGGTCCAAAAGTTAGGCGGCGCAATGACGACGCCGTTGGAGTTCACCATCACCGTGGAGGACACGGGAGCGGGCTGGTTGGTCTGGGCGCCGCAAAAGTCTGTGCCAATTAAAAATGCAAAAGTAAAAATTAAAAATGGGAAGCAAAGAAAACGCGCAACGCCCGCCCCCGGTCCTTCCGAATGGACATCAACCCGCTCCCACTGGAGAGAGAGGTTCACGCAACGGAACAGAACGATGCAGGCCGGCAATTTAGAATTTTTCATTTTGAATTTTTAATTGGTTAGAGGGAACCGGCGTCGAAGCCGAGCTGGGGCGGGTTGTTCACGCAGAGGAGGGTGTGCCAGAGGTTGGTGGTGGTGTTGAAAAGCTGCCACCCGGCGCCGGATTTGTAGCGGGCATTGCTGCCGGGCAGCGCGATGCCCTGCGCGCTCAGGAAGGCGATCTGGCTGCCGCCGGAATCAATGAACCCGCCGGCGGTGGTGTTGAACGGGGGCGCCAGCGGGCCGAGCGCGGCGGCGAAATCCGCCTGGGACTGCCAGTCATCGTAAAAGGTGACATTGGCAGCGACGGTGGCGAGCAGCCAGCGATTGGGCGAGGCGGCGTTGCTGCGGTAGATGTTGACGCTGGCGACGCCGGACGGCGGGGTGGGCAAGAGCACGCGCG
>DATMLG010000390.1:0-4187 GCA_035570675.1 Verrucomicrobiia bacterium
ATAGTCCGTGCGCTGGCCCACGCGCGCGCTCTCCACCGCGTAACGCACCCGCGTCACCGGTGAGAACAACGAGTCAATGGCGATGACCCCGATGGCCTGGTTGGCCTTCTTGTTTTCGTCCCCCGGACAAAAACCGCGGCCCACCTTGACCTCAAGTTCCATCTCAAATTTCTTCTTTTTGTCGAGCGTGCAGATGTGCTGCTTGGGGTTCACCAGCTCGATGTTCTGGTTCAGCTCGATGTCCCCGGCGGTCACGTCGCCGTCCTTGTTCACGGAGAGCAGGAGCGTCTGCGGCTCGCGGCTGTGCGCCTTGAACAGGACCTTCTTGAGATTCAGGATGATGTCGGTGACATCCTCCACCACGCCGTCCACGGTGGTGAACTCGTGCATCGCCCCGTCCACCTTGATGGAGGTGATGGCGGCGCCTTCCAGCGAGGAGAGGAGCACGCGGCGCAGGGAATTGCCGATGGTGTGGCCGTAGCCCGTTTCAAACGGTTCGGCAACGAACTTGGCGTAGGTTTCTGTGGCGGATGACTCTTCCTTGGTCAACCGTTTGGGCATTTCGAAACGACCTAGACGTACTGGCATACTGTTTCTTTCTGGCAAATGTAATCTGGCTGTTCCGGTTGTTATTCCCGCCGCCGGAACGGCCCGTATATTTGCCTGTTTGCCCTCGCAAGGAGGGCGGGTTCAATCAGCGGGAATAAAATTCAACAACGGCCTGCTCGTTCGCGATGGGCTGGATCTCGTCGCGCGTCGGAATGCGCATCACGTTGCCCTTGAAGGTTTCCTTGTTGAGGGAAAGCCAGTCCGGCACGGCGCGGCTCGTGGCCATTTCCAGGTTCTTCGTGGCCAGTTGGCGCGACACGCTCGTGTCCTTGATTTCGATGACATCGTTCACCTTCAGCGCGAACGAAGGGATGTTGACCTTGCGGCCGTTGACGCGGACATGGCCGTGGCCGACCAGTTGCCGGGCCGAGGCCCGCGTGGTGGCGAAGCCGAGGTGAAAGATCACATTGTCCAGGCGCGTCTCCAAAATCTGCAGCATCTGCTCGCCGGTGACGCCGCGGCGCTTGAGCGCGCGCTCGTAAACACCCCGGAACTGCCGTTCCATGAGGCCGTAATAATAACGCAGCTTCTGCTTCTCGATCAAACCAAGGCCGTATTCCGTGTGCTTGCGGCGGGACTTGGGGCCGTGCACACCGGGACCGTAATTCCGGCGCTCAAGATATTTCGTGGGGCCGAAGATCGGGATGCCGAAACGGCGGCTGATGCGGACGCGGGGACCTGTATAACGAGCCATATGCTATGATTTCAAAATTGGGATTTTAGACGCGGCGCTTCTTGCGGGGGCGGCAGCCGTTGTGCGGCACCGGCGTCACGTCCTTGATGACCGTGACCTCCAGGCCAATCGCCTGCAACGCGCGGATGGCCGATTCCCGGCCCGAACCCGGACCCTTGACGCGCACTTCAATCTCACGCATGCCGTGCGCCATCGCCTGGCGGGCGGCATCCTGCGCCACCTGCTGTGCCGCATAAGCCGTGCTCTTTCGCGAGCCTTTGAACCCGACGCGCCCGGCGCTGGACCAGCCGATCAGATTGCCGTGCATGTCCGTGATGGTCACCTGGGTGTTGTTGAACGTCGCCAAGATGCAGGCCACGCCCGTGGAAATGTTCTTCGCGCCCTTCGCCTTGATGATCTTGCGGGCGTTGGGATCCTCGGCCAGCAACTCGGCCGCAGTGGGGGCCGCTGCTGCCGCGACTGGCGCCGCCGCTGCGTCGGCCTTGGGCGCTGCTTCCGCGCCTTCTTTGCCTTCCTTGCCGGGGGCGGCCTTGCGGGCGGGTTTGGCCTCGCCGGCTTCGCCGGCCTTGGCCGCGGGAGCTTCCGCTGCCGCTTCAGTCTTCGCCTCTTTTTTGGGGGCGGATTTCTTTTTATTTTCTTCAGCCATAGGGAAAGTTTAGTGGATGCCGGTCTTGGCGTTCGGATTGCGCTGCACACCGACAGTCTTGCGGGGGCCTTTGCGCGTGCGCGCATTGGTCTGGGTGCGCTGTCCGCGCACGGGCAGGCTGCGCAGATGGCGGATGCCGCGATAACACTTGATGCCCTGCAACCGCTTCAGGTTCATGCCCAGCTCGCGGCGCAGATCGCCCTCGATGACATATTTGCCGTCCTGGATGGCATGGACAATCTGCGAAACCTGCTGCTCGTTCAGGTCCTTGGCGCGGATGCTCGGCTCGATCCCGGCCTTCGCCAAAATGACCTTCGCGTTGACCGGCCCGATGCCGTAGATGTAGCGGAGCGCGATGTCTACGCGCTTCTCGCCGGGAATTTCCACTCCGATGATGCGTGCCATATTAAGTTAAAATTCTAGCCCTGACGTTGCTTGTGGCGCGCGTTCGTGCAGATGACACGAATGACGCCTTTGCGCTTGATGACCTTGCAGTTTTCGCAAAGTTTTTTTACGGACGCGCGAACTTTCATATTTCTTTTTCGTTTCCGACAATACAGCCCTGCGACAAATCGTAGGGCGACATTTCCAAAGTCACCTTCTCACCCGGCGCCAGCCCGGCCCGCTGCCTTCCGGCCCGGCCTTTGAACCGCGCCAGCACCCGGTGCCCGTTGGCCAGCTCGACCCGGCACATCGCATGCGGCAGCGATTCCACTACTGTCCCTTCGACTTCGATGGCATCCGTTCGGGCCATGTCAAAATCTCCGGCTCCGCTTCCGTGACCAGCACGGTATGCTCAAAATGAGCGGATAGTGAACCATCTTGCGTAACCACTGTCCAGCCGTCATTTAAGATTTTTACGCCCGGCATTCCCGCGTTCACCATCGGCTCAATCGCCAAGGTCATGCCCGGCTTCAACTTCTGGTTGCTCTTCGGGTCCACAAAGTTCGGGATTTGCGGTTCTTCATGCATGGACCGCCCCACCCCATGGCCCACAAACTCGCGCACCACGCTGAACCCGTTGGACTCCACATAGTTCTGCACGGCCCGTGAGATGTCCGTCACCCGCTTGCCCGCCACGGCCTGCGCAATGCCCTCATGCAACGCCTTCTCCGTGACATCCATCAATCTCTGCGCAGCCACAGTGCAGCCGCCCACCGCCACCGTCCGGGCGGTGTCCCCGATAAACCCGTTATACACCACGCCCACGTCCAGGCTCACAATGTCGCCAAATTCGACCCGGCGCGAACCAGCCAGACCATGCACAACCTGGTCATTGACCGAGATGCAAATATAACACGGATACTTGCGATAGCCTAAAAACGCGCTCTTGGCCCCGTGATGCTTGATGCGCGACGCGGCATACGTGTCAATTTCCTGCGTCGTCACGCCCGGCGCAATCCAGGCCGCCACTTCATCCAGCACGGTACCGGCCAGGACGCATGCGGGCCGCATGGCTTCCAAGTCCTGTTCATTTTTCAGAATGATCATGTCAGCCGGCGCCGAAGCGCAAAAAACAACTCAGCGCGCATCCCATCTCAGAAACGGCCCCGCAGACGCGATCCGCCCCCGCGTCCACCGCGCAAAAATCCGTCGTAATGCCGCATCATCAAATGCGATTCCATCTGACGCATCGTGTCCAGCACCACGCCGACGGTGATCAGGAGGCTCGTGCCGCCAAAAAACTGCGCCACCGTCATGGGGATGTGCATTTGATGGTACAGGATGATGGGGACGACCGCTATCAGGGTCAGGAAAATCGCGCCCGCGAGCGTGATGCGGTTCATTGCGTTGTGCAAAAAATTGCTCGTCGCCTGACCGGGACGGACGCCGGGAACATAACCGCCGTTCTTCTTCAGGTCATCGGCAATCTGCAACTCATTGAATTGAGTGGCCGTCCAAAAATAGGCAAAGAACAATATCATCAGCGTATATACGGTGAGATGAACCACCCCGCCCTCGTTCAAGGAAGTGCCCAGGTTCAACGCCCACGGCCAGTTATGGCTGCGGCCGAGCCACTGGAGAACCATCTGCGGGACCATCAAAATGGCCTGGGCAAAAATGATCGGCATCACGCCCGAGAAATTCAGATTCAACGGCAGGAAGGACGTGCCGCCGGAGTAAATCTTGCGGCCCACGGCCCGCTGCGCATATTGCACCGGAATCTTCCGCTGCGTCTGCGCCAGTGCAATCGTCCCTCCGACCACGACCACCAGCAGCGTCACCAGGACAATCGCA
>DATMLG010000391.1:0-7139 GCA_035570675.1 Verrucomicrobiia bacterium
AAACAAGAAGCAAAAGACGAAAATAAATCAATTGGTAACCGAGCTCCTTGGTAAAGATGGTAAGTATATAGGTGTGACGGCGACGCCCGCCCGGCTCAACCTTAACAACACGTTTAACAACCGCACCGAGACTTGGGTCCACTTTCGCCCGCACGATGCGTACACGGGCCAAGACAAGTTCTTTCCGCAGACAGGTGCGCCGCCTTACCGCTTGACGACGCTTAAGGGTGCCGGTACCGAGGCCGAGGCCAGAAAAGCATTCGCCCGATTTCTCGTAACGGTGGCATACCTCAACACAAGCGCAACTGCCCAAGGCAACACCGAGGATAATTATAGTTTTTTGGTTCATACAAGCGGCAAGACCGAAGACCACAAAACAGACAGGAAAATCATTGAGGCTGCAATGAAGGCCCTGGTGAGCGGGACAGGCCCTGAACACGAATCATTTCTTGAACTGATTTATAATGAAGCGAAAAATCTGTACCCGGCTGCTAACGCCGAGGACTTGACCTCATACGTCGTTACCAACGCGTCGCGCAGTTCTTTCGTAGTTTTGAATAGTAAACGAGATCGCGCCTCTGCGGGCGACAAACCGACCGTCCCTACTTGCCCCTTCACCGTGATAATTGGTGGCAATATTGTCTCCCGCGGAGTGACGTTTCCGAACCTTTTGTCAATGTTCTTCACGCGCAATGTGCGAACCAAACTTCAACAAGACACGTACATTCAGCGAGCACGAATGTTCGGCGCACGAGGGAAGTACCTCGAGCACTTTGAACTCACCATTCCCGAAGGCCTTTACGCTGACTGGCATCGTTGCTTCGTGTTCCATCGACTTGCTCTCCAAGCGATCAAGAACAACAAAATGTCTCCTGTCTGGGTCGGAGATCCGCGGATTTCTATCGCCGCCTCTTCAAGCATTGATCATGGAACTGTCGATCTCGATAAGGGCGAAATGTCGTTCCAAGTTTTTGATTGTTCGCACTTGACCAAGCTGGATGCGATCGTTCAAAAGGGCCCTGAAAAACTGGAAACACTTAAGGCGCTTGCCAAGGAGGTCGGAAAAGGCTTTCCACCTTTTTTGATCGATTACCTCAGTGCTGCCCTCAAAGTTAGACCCCATACACTAGCCATTCACACATCGAGTTCCATTGCTGGGTACAAAACTAGCGCCGATCAAGATGCGGTTGCACGAGCCAAAGGCTTTATCGGGAATCCGCAATTGGAGTTGGGAAGATTTCCAAACGCCATTCACCATGTGAAGATCATGCACAATGGAAAGGGGAAGGCGCGCGTCTTCTACAAAAATCTGGGCGGCGTGCAGTTTGTTCAGAACCTTAAGAGTTAGGCATCGGCATTATGTTAAAGTCACACAACAAGACAATCCTTGAAGCACTTGGGCGCAACCCCATTCATCCATTCCCGGCACGCATGGCGCCTGGAATCGCGCTGGAGGCTTTGGGCGATAAGGAAACCAAATTGCGAGTACTCGATCCCATGGCCGGCTCGGGAACTGTTCTCGCCGTCGCGCGTGCAAACGGGCACAGGGCGTACGGCTTTGATCTTGATCCTTTGGCAGTTCTCTTGAGCGAAGTATGGACCCAAACCGTTGCGGCCGAAAGCGTTTGTGAAAAAGCAGAGGAAGTCTTGCGTCGAGCGAAAACCGCGTTCAAATCACTGCCGGTGGCGGACGCGTATCCAATTGGGAGTGATGAGGAGACGCGCAAATTCATTCGATACTGGTTCGACAGTTACGCGCGTCGGCAGTTAGCCACGCTTTCAAAAGCAATCCGCCAAGTTCGTGATGAAGCTATCCGTGACGTGCTTTGGTGCGGATTATCGCGCCTGATAATCACGAAGAATGCGGGGGCTTCGCTAGCGATGGACCTGTCCCATAGCCGACCGCATAAAAAATTCCGCTATGCCCCCGTGAAACCATTCAACCGATTCATCGCGGCCGTCAAAACTGTAGTGTCGAACTGCCCGCAACGTGATTCAAAAAAAGTCGGTCCTGTTACCCGCATGAAGTTGGGAGACGCGAGAAAATTGGAGGTAGCGGATCGCTCAATAGACCTGGTGTTAACTTCTCCACCCTACCTGAACGCAATTGATTATATGCGATGCAGCAAGTTTTCGCTTGTCTGGATGGGGTACAATGTGCAGGAGCTTCGTCAAATTCGAGGGGAGAGCATAGGCGCGGAAGCAGCGTCTGAGGAAGCCTTAGCTGCTGGGTGGGTCAAATCGCTAATCAAACGGCTTGGCCTAAAACCCAAACTCTCCAATCGCGACCACGCGCTCTTGTCCCAATATGTTTGGGATATGGCTCGGGCTTTGGAAGAAGCATCCCGGGTTTTGCAGGTCGGCGGTCGCGCGGTCTACGTGGTCGGCGACTCGACGGTGCGCGGGACGTACATCCGCAATTCCTCAGTCGTGGAAGCGGTCGGCAAGAAGCACGGGCTGAGACTTCGGTCCCGACAATCGAGAACCCTGCCCGCCAACCGGCGTTATTTGCCGCCACCAAAACGAGGCGGATCAACTGCCGCTATGGATAGCCGAATGCGCCGCGAAGTTGTACTCGCGTTCGACAAGCTCGCAGCCTGATGATTTTCCGCTGCTTCATTCCAGATCATCTGGTTTTTTGACCATGGAAGTCCCAGCCAGGCGGTTTTCCCGCTGGATTTCCTCCTCGGTATAGCACGTCTCGAAATAGCCAGGCGGACGCAGGGGAATTGGAACGATTTTCCGAAGCCCCTCAAGCCCGTTTCCTTGCCAGCGCTTGCGCGGGGTTCGAATGAGGATTTTCATGGCGTCATTATATCGCTTTCAGACTTTTTTCCACAAGTGGCAGAATTGGCGCGGGCAGCCCACATTTCAATAAACGATTCTTCTTTACGTTTTGCCAAAAATCCGTTCTCTTCATCCGCAAGCAAAGGAAACCAAAGGAAATGTTCATGCAAAAAACGCGCGTCACATTTGTCGCCGCATTCGCCGGAGTGGGGCTAAGCATCGCCCTGCTGGCGGGTTGCGGAAAAAATTCGTCCCAAACTGAAACACCCGGCGCACCGGCCGCCGCCGCCGTCACATCGGCCGAGAAGAACAGCTTCAGCGAGGTGACGTCGCACCTGGATACCGGCGGCAACTTGTACCTCTATCTTGGCACGGCCCAATGGCTGGACGGCCTTTCCGCCAAGGCGGGTTCCTGGCGCGGCTCGCTCGGATCATTGCCGAACATGAAGGACGAGGACCGCGACAACATGCTGCACGCGTTTGACCTGGTTACGAATCTCATCAAGGACAGCGGCATCGAGGACGTGAGCGGCCTTGGCATGAGCTCGGTCGCCATCGAGAAGGGCTTCTACCGCACGAAAATCGTGCTGCACCATTACCCCGGCCGCGGGGATGGATTGATGTGGACGGCGTTCGGCGCGCAACCGCACAAGATGGACGGCCTGGATCTGCTGCCCGCCACCACGGCCTTTGCCGCATTTGGCGACTCGGACCTCCAGCAGCTCTGGTCCTTCGTGGAAAAGGAACTGACCCAGGCCGAGATTCCCAATGCCAGCGAGGGCCTGCAGAAGATCAAGGACGGTTTTGAGGCTGGCACCGGGCTCAAGCTGGACGATACGCTGGCATCTTTAGGCGGCGAGTTTGGCGTCATCATCACCCTTAATGATGACAAGATCGTCGAATTTCCCGGGGGCCCCAGCGGAACGCTCAAATTCCCCGAACCGGGCATCCTGCTGGCCATCAAGGTCAAGGACGACCTCATCTTTGACCGCCTGGAAACGGTCATGAAATCGAGCAAGCTGGCGATGACACAAACGGACAAGGACGGCCTCAAGATGCGCTCGGTGGCGGTTCCCATACCGATCCCGTTCAACCTGAAGCCGAGCATCGCCCGCAGCGGGGATTATCTTTTTCTGGCGACTTCGGACACGCTCATTGAGCAGGCGCTCGCCGTCAAGAGCGGCAAGGAACCCGGGTTGAAATCCACGGACGAGTTCAAGAAGCTCCAGCAGGGCGTGCCCGAACAGGGCAACCGCTTTGCGTTCGTCAGCAAGCGGTTTGGCCAGACCGCGCTCGATATCCAGGAACAAGTGGCGGATCGCGCGTCCATGAACAACCCGGGGCCAGCCCAGTTGATGCGGAAGCTGTCCGCCTTGAATCCCCCGGCCGATGCCTACAGCGTGGCGGCAAACACATCGGAGGGGTGGATGGCGACGATGAACGGAAGCCAGGACGGCGCCAAGCTGGTGCTGATGCCGATGGTGATCGTGCCGGCGGTCGCGGCCGGAGTGGCGTTGCCGGCCATGGCCAAGGCGAAAGCCAAAGCCCAGGGCATCGCCTGCCAGAACAACCGGCGCCAGCTTCAGATCGCCAAGCAGCTCTGGGCGCAGGACAAAGGCAAATCCAGCCAGGACACGCCGACCTGGGACGACCTCAAACCCTATCTGGGCGGACAAACCCTCAGGTGCCCGACGGACGGCGAATACGAACTTAATTCCGTCGGCGAGCAGGTGAGCTGCAGCATTCACGGCCGTTCGCAGGGCAACTAGATCATTTTGATCAAACGCCGCCGCCGGGATTCAACGCCCGGCCTTCCAGTGGCCATGCCCACGCGAGGGATTGGTAGGGCGGCGCTGCTGCGCCGCCTTGGCCGCGCAGCAACGCGGCCCTACCTTGCTCTGGGAAACAGCGGCCAATCATTGTCAGCGCATCATTCCGGGAGCGGGTATTCTTGACGGCCCGCAGCGCAATCGCTAACTTTTCATGTGAATTGCGATAATGACGGGCATTAACTCGACGTGACCTCATACAATCCCTACCTCCTCATCGTAGTTTTTCTGGTTGCCGCCGCCGCATTCGCCGTCGCGCCGCTGCTCACCGCCTGGGTCTGGGCCAGATTGGTTTCCCCCAAAAAGTCCGGCCCGGATAAAAACGCCGTTTACGAATGCGGCCTCCAGTCCAAGGGCGACGCCTGGGTGCAGTTCAAGTCCGAGTATTACCTCTATGGCATCATTTTTCTGATTTTTGACGTGGAAACCATTTTTCTGCTGCCGTTTGCGGTGGCCTTCACCGGATTGCCCGCGGGGGCGTTCATTGCGATGGTGGTGTTTCTATTGCTGCTGGTGGAGGGCCTGATCTGGGCCTGGCGCAAGGGAATCTTAAACTGGGCCTAGCAGCGTGAACTCCGAACCACAACCCGGCATGGACGAGGGATTGCGGAGCGAACTCAGCAAGCAGGGCATTTTCACAACGAAGCTCGCGGACATCTACAATTGGGGCCGCAAAAATTCCGTCTGGCCGCTGCAATTCGGCCTCGCCTGCTGTGCCATCGAGATGATCGCCACCACGATGGCCCGCTACGACCTCGCGCGGTTCGGCGCGGAAGTGTTCCGGCCCTCCCCGCGCCAGGCCGACCTCATGATTGTGGCCGGCACCGTCACCAAAAAAATGGCGCCGCAGGTCGTCCGCCTGTACAACCAGATGCCGGAGCCAAAATATGTCATCGCCATGGGCGCGTGCGCCATTTCCGGCGGCCCGTTCAAGCAGGGTTACAACGTGCTCAAGGGCATTGACCGTTTCATCCCCGTGGACGTGCACATTCCCGGCTGTCCGCCGCGGCCCGAGGCGTTGATCCACGCCTTTATGACGTTGCAGCAAAAGATTGAGGCGCAAACCCTCACCGGCCCGGACCGGCCCCGGCACCTTGACCCCGATGCACCCAGCGAATTTCCGGTGCCGCAATTTGGAGAGCACGATTTGGTCCCGCCGAACAATCGCGATGTGTGGCAGCCGCCCGCAAAAGCGCGGAATGAATAAGACAAGTTACAACGTTAAATCGTTAAAAGGTTACAACGGGGCACCTCCCGAGGGTCAACCGGCAACGGCACATTTTCAGACGTTTGAGGACCTTGAGGCCTATCAGGCGGCGCGTGAATTTCGCAAGGCGATGTACGCGGTCGCGCATGCCTTGCCCGATTTGGAGAAGTTTGGTTTGATAAGCCAAATTCGACGCGCGGCGGTTTCACTCACCAACAACATCGCTGAAGGGCATGGGCGGTATCATTATGCCGATCAGATAAAGTTTGTGCTCCAGGCCCGCGGCTCGCTTGAGGAGTTGATGGATGACCTGAACGTATGTTTTGATGAGGCATATCTGCCGCCCGCTGAAATTGAAAAGCTCAAACAACAAGGGTCACGAGTGCTGCACCTATTAAACGGTTATGGCCGATTTTTGAGGGAGAAAAAGGCTGGTCAAGTTTCAGTATTGCGCGAGGTTCCGAGTGATGATTCCGAAGACGTTGATGAGGATCCATTTGCGCCAGCACCGTTGTAACGATTTAACCATTTAACGATTTAACGATTCGCCGAACAATGCTCTCCCTCGAAGACATCAAAGCCCGCGTGGAAGCCGCCGTTCCCGGCGCGAAGCTGGACATCGTGGCGAACGACAGTCCGTCGGCGCAGCGTTCATTGCTCGTAAACGGCGAGCACGCCGTGGCCGTTGCCAAGTTTTTGCGTTACGACTTGGAACTGCGGCTGGATTATTGTTCCAACGTCACCGGCGTGGACTGGCTGGATGCGGAGCTTTCGGAAAAGGTGAAGGTCAAAAAGGTGGTGGACGGCGTGGAAAAGGAAGTGGACGAAGTCAGAAAGACGAAGCGCCCCGGTTATCTCGAAGCGGTGTATCACCTTTATTCGATGGAGAAAAAGCACGGCCCGGTGGTGCTGCGGATGCGCACGGAAAACCGCGCGGACAAAAATCATTTGCCGGCGTTGACGCCGGTCTGGCGCGGCGCAGAATTTCAGGAGCGCGAAATTTTTGATCTTTACGGAATCATTTTTGACGGCCATCCGGACCTGCGGCGGATTTTGATGTGGGATGGCTACAAGGACCATCCCATGCGCAAGGATTACGTTGAGCCGGACGATTACGAATACGAGCCCACGCCGCATGACGAAGTAATCGAAAAGGCCAAACATCACGCGGCCACGGAGGCGAAGCTGTGATTGACTCGCCCGCCATCCCGGCGCCCGCGCGAAATTACGAGATCCTGCCCAAGACCACCGAGGAGGGTGTGGCGGATGGCGAGTTTTTGGAAGTGGCGATGGGCCCGCAGCATCCCTCGACCCAC